>JABFRY010000479.1 GCA_013140955.1 Acidobacteriota bacterium | reverse complement strand
GGGCGGCTCGGAGGGAAGCCGCCCGGCATCGACCGCGGCACGGAGCAGCGGCACCAGGGCGGGCTCGACGGGGATGTCCCAGCCAGCCCGGCAGCACGCACCCCGGTGGGCGCATCCGTAGGTGGCGTGAGTCCCAAGGGCATACACGCGCAAGTTATTGTCCCGACTCAGCTTGTGATTCGTACACAACTATTACAGACCAGGTCCGTGACACCTGCTATCGTGCGCCGATACATCTGGATGTCAACACCAACCTTGTTGAGGGATCTTCACTGATGGGCGCACCGGCACTCATGTACGGCCGCAGGTATTCGAACGGCATCAACTGGATCACGGTCATCGCGATGACCGCGTTCCACGTGGGGGCCGTGGCTGCCTTCTTCTATGTCGACGCCGGCGCCATCATGGCCGCGGTCGTCCTCGCGTTCGCCTCGGGCTCGCTCGGCATCGGGATGGGCTATCACCGGCTGCTCACCCACCGCGGCTACAAGACGCCGAAATGGATCGAATACTTCCTGACGGTGTGCGGCACGCTCGCCCTGGAGGGGGGTCCGATCTTCTGGGTGGCCACGCACCGGATTCACCACCAGAAGTCGGACAAGGAAGGCGATCCGCATTCGCCGCGTGAGGGCACGTGGTGGGCGCACATGGGCTGGATCATCAGCGGCCATGGGTTGCACCACGACGCCACCGTGCTCTCCCGGTACGTGCCCGACCTGAGCCGCGACCGGTTCCACGTGTGGATCTCGAAGTGGCACTGGATGACGAACGTCGTCGTGGGCCTCGCGCTGCTGGCCTACGGCGGGATCCCCTACGTGCTGTGGGGCGTGTTCTTCCGCACCACCTGGGTGCTGCACGTGACCTGGTTCGTCAACTCGGCCACCCACAAGTGGGGGACGCGGCGGTTCAAGACCCGTGACGACTCGACCAATCTCTGGTGGGTCGGCATCCTGGCCTTCGGCGAGGGCTGGCACAACAACCACCACGCGCATCCGGTGTCGGCCCGCCACGGCCTGGCCTGGTACGAGTTCGACATCAACTGGATCGGCATCAGCATCCTCCGCATGCTCGGCCTGGCCTGGGACGTGAAGGTGGCCAAGGTGGCACTCCCGATGACCGAGGACCAGCTTCTGCCCAGCGAGGAAGCCGTCGCCTGACGGCTGTGCGACGCGCGCGGCCAGACGTCCCGAGGGGCGTCTGGCCCGCCTGAAACGCACTAGAATCGGGGCGTGACGCGGCGCCAGCGAGCCACCATCTTCTTCGTCACGCTCTGCGTCCTGCTGGTCGCGGCCGCGATTTCCCTCAATATCGGCTGGGTACTCATCAACGCGCGGCGTGTGACGCCGCTCGTGCTCGGCGTCGTCCTCTTCGCGCTGATCATCGCGGGGCTGATCGTCTACACGGTCTTCCTGGTGCTCGAGATCCGGCGGAACGAGCAGCACGACAGCTTCATCAACGCGGTCACCCACGAACTCAAGACGCCGCTCGCGTCGATTCGCCTGTACCTCGAGACCCTGCAGTCACGCGAGGTGGACGAGGCGCAGCGTCAGGCCTTCTACCGCATCATGCTGGCCGACGCCGAGCGGCTCCACCACACGGTGGATCAGGTCCTCCGCGCGGGCGCCGTCGGGCAGCGCCGGAAGGTGACCGTCAAGGCCCCGGTCGACATCGGCCGGTTGACACGCGAGTGCGTGGACCTCGCCCTCGTGCGCCACCACCTCAGCGCGGACGCCATCGCGTTCGAGTCCCAGGACGGCTCTCCCCTCACGGTCGAGGGCGACGCGGAGGCCCTGCGGACCGTCATCGCGAACCTGCTCGACAACGCCGTGAAGTACTCAACAGCACCAGTGCGCGTCGAGGTGGCCGTCCGTGCGCCCGCCCCCAACGCGGTCTGGGTGCGGGTCCGCGATCGCGGCGTGGGCATCCCCCGAACGCAACTCAAGCGCATCTTCAACCGCTTCTACCGCGTGCAGGCGAGGGGCCTGAAGCACGTGAAGGGCACCGGCCTGGGTCTGTACCTCGTGCGCTCCATCGCCCGCGCGCACGGCGGGCGCGTGTTCGCCCAGAGCGAAGGCGAGGGCCAGGGCGCCACGTTCACCCTGGAGCTGCCGCGAGGCGCAGGCTCGTGAGCCGGATCCTCGTCGTGGACGACGAGCAGCACATCGCCGACGGCCTCCGGTTCAACCTGGAGGCGGAAGGGCACGAGGTGCTGATCGCGACACGGGCGGCCGAGGCCATCGCCCTGTTGATCGACACGGGTGAGGCCGTCGACCTGGTCGTCCTCGACGTGATGCTGCCCGACGGTGACGGCTTCACCGTGGCCACCACGCTCCGGGCTTCCGGCGTGTTCGTCCCGGTGCTCATGCTCACGGCCCGCGGGCGCCCCGAGGACGTGCTGAAGGGCTTCGAGGCCGGCGCGGACGACTATCTCTCCAAGCCC
This sequence comes from Acidobacteriota bacterium, assembly GCA_013140955.1. Classification (GTDB taxonomy): domain Bacteria; phylum Acidobacteriota; class Vicinamibacteria; order Vicinamibacterales; family UBA2999; genus JABFRY01. The sequence goes on along the minus strand of JABFRY010000479.1, from coordinate 11,059 downwards.
TTCGAGCTCAGCATCCTGCTCGCGAGGATTCACGGCCTGCTGCGGCGCCGTCAGTGGAACGAAGCCGGCGCGCCCGACTCGGGCGGCGTCGGCGCCACGCCGGGCAGCGGCGACCCGGTGCCCGACGTCTACACGTTTTCGGGCCGGACGCTCGACTTCGGCGCCATGGAGCTCCACGCCCGGGGACGTTCGTTCAGGCTCACCCTCATGGAGTGCGGTCTCCTCCGACACCTCGTACGCAACGCCGGGCGCGCCGTGTCCCGCCGGACGCTGCTCGAGGAGGTGTGGGGGCTGCACGAGGAGACCGACACCCGCGCCATCGACAACTTCATCGTGCGGCTGCGCCGCTACATGGAGGAGTCGCCCTCCTCCCCGGAGTTCCTGCTCACCGTGCGGGGCGTCGGCTACAAGTTCGTGCCGGAGGGCGGGAAACAGGCGGTCTAAGATGTGGGCATGGCCGCCAGCGACACCATCGAAGCCCAGGGTCACCTGATCGACTCGGGGCTGCTCTCCGCGATCTTCGACAAGATCATCGAATTCAACGCCTCATACGAGGTGCTCACGTTCGACATCGGCAGGACCAACGACGATGTCTCCCGCATCGAGATGCGGATCACGGCGTCCGACGACGCCGAACTCGCCGACATCCTGCAGCAGCTCACGACGTTCGGGGCACATCCGGTCCGGGAGGAAGACGCCCTGATCAAGCCGGCGGAGAAGGACCGCTGCGTGCCCGACGACTTCTACTCCACCACCAATCACCGCACGCACGTCCGGGTCGGCGGTCGCTGGGTGGACGTCGAGCAGCAGCGGATGGACGCGGTGATCGTGGTCACGGGCACACGGGCCACCTGCCGGAAGCTGCGCGACGTGAAGGCCGGCGAGCCGGTCGTGTGCGGCCATTCCGGCATCCGGGTGACGCCGGAGTTCCGCGAGCGCGACCGCCTCGGCTTCACGTTCATGAGCAACGACGTGTCGTCGGAGCGACGGGTCGAGGGCAGCGTGGCGCGAATCGCCGACATGATGCGCGAAGTGCGCCAGGCGGGCGGCCGGATCGCCGTGGTCGCCGGACCCGTCGTCGTGCACACGGGCGGGGTCGAACACTTCTCCGACCTCGTTCGGGAGGGCTGGGTGGACGTGGTGCTGGCGGGGAATGCGCTGGCCGTGCACGACATCGAGTACGCACTCTCGGGCACCTCGCTCGGCATCGATCTCAAGAAGGGGGCGCCCGTCGAACAGGGGCACCGCAACCACATGGCCGCCATCAACGCGGTGAACCGCGCGGGCGGCATCCGCGAGGCCGTGGAGACCGGCGTGCTCCGATCGGGCGTCATGTACGAGTGCGTGAAGCACGGCGTGGCGTTCGTCCTGGCGGGCAGCATCAGGGACGACGGTCCCCTGCCGGATACGGTGATGGATCTGGTCCAGGCGCAGGAGCTCTACGCGAAGGCGCTCGCCGGCAACGTGCACCTGGTGCTCATGCTGTCGTCGATGCTGCACAGCATCGGCGTGGGCAACATGCTGCCGTCGTGGGTACGGGTGGTATGCGTGGACATCAACCCCGCGGTCGTCACCAAGCTGAGCGACCGCGGCTCCACGCAGACCGTGGGCGTGGTGACCGACGTGGCCTGTTCCTGCATCGCCTGGCGGAGAGCCTCCGCGGCTGACCACGCATAAACAACTCATTCAAAGGCACTTACGCGCGGATAAAGCCGTGCTATCCTGATTCGACCATGGGCATGCGCATCCTGCTCTTCCTCGCGACCAACCTCGCCATCATCGTCACGCTCTCGGTCGTGATGAGTGTGCTCGGCATCGGCGGCTACGTCGGGCCGGGCGGCCTCGACTATCAGGCCCTGGCGATCTTCTGCCTGATCTGGGGCATGGGCGGATCGTTCATTTCGTTGCAGATGTCCCGCTGGATCGCCAAGCGCGCCACCGGCGTTCGCCTGGTGGACGGACGTTCCGGACAGGCCGAACTCGACTGGCTGTACGAGACCGTCTCGCGACTGACGAAGCAGGCCAACCTGCCGATGCCGGAAGTAGGCGTCTACGATTCCCCGGAAGTGAACGCGTTCGCGACGGGACCGAGCAAGAGCCGGAGCCTGGTGGCGGTGTCGGCGGGGCTGCTGCGGGGCATGCGGCGGGAGGAAGTCGAGGGAGTCCTCGCCCACGAAGTTGCGCATATCGCCAACGGCGACATGGTGACGATGACCCTGCTCCAGGGCGTGATCAACGCGTTCGTGATGTTCATCGCGCGCGTCATCGCGTTTGGCATCCGCCAGACGAGCGACTCCCGCAACTCGTACATGTTCAGCTACATCGTCATGATCGCGCTGGAGATCGGCCTGGGCATCCTGGGCTCCATGATCACGGCGTGGTTCTCACGGCACCGCGAGTTCCGCGCGGACCGCGGAGGCGCCCAGTTGGCGGGTCGGGAACACATGCTGGCCGCGCTGAGGCGCCTGGCGTCGAACCGTCAGCTCGTCGACACGCGGCACGAGGCCCTGGCGACGTTCAAGATTGCGGGCGCCGGCAAGTGGGGCGCCTTCTTCTCGACCCATCCCCCGCTCGAAGCGCGGATCGCCGCACTCGAGAACTTCCGCTAGTCCGCGGACGCAGCGGGCGCAGACGCGCCCGCGTCTGTCACCACCGCCACGGCGAGCAACGCCTCAGGCCTCGGGACGAATCTCGTCGGCCCGGTCCGTCGTCCGCCGCCGAAGCGATGGCACATGGCTCGGCGGGGTGGCCGGCTCCTGGCGCCTGGATGGGCGCGGCGTGGACACGGCCCGGGTGCGCCGTACGGGCAGGGCGTCGGGCTCGGGCAGATGGAGCGGCAGTTCAGCTGCGGACACGGCACTGGTCCCGAGCTCAGGAGCCAGCGCGGCGGGCTGTACCCCCTGCCGCTTGCTGAACGCGTCGTTCACGCCCCATGCGAGGGCTGCCAGGGCGGTCACGCACCAGAACCCGATGGCACCTGCCGCAAAGAAGCCCAAAACCCCGAGCGCGAGCGGAAACCCGAGCGGCATCAGCAGCATCGACAGCTGGGTCGAGGCCACCGCCACCCGGGGCTGTTCGCCGAGCTGCAGCCTGAGCGCCGGCTCGGCCTCCTCACCGGACGCGGGAGGCGTCACGCCGGCCGTCACCGACGGCTCGGGCGTCTCGAGCGGTTCCGCCGGTCGCGCGACCTCGCGCTCCGGGCGCCTGGCGGGCGACTCCTCGTCGAACAGGTGCGAGAAGTGGCGCATGGCGTAATCGACGTCGAGACCCACCGCGCTCGCGTAGGCGCGCATGAACGCCCGGCGGTAGATGCCGGTCGGCCACCGGGTCAGGTCGCCTCGTTCGAGGCCCTCGAGCAGGGCGCCCGTGATCTTCGTCCTGTGGGCCACGGTGGCGATCGTCATCTGACGACGCTCGCGCTCGCGGGTCAGCCACGCACCGAATTCAACTGGGGTCATCGTCACGACTCGTCCCGGCGCAGCTCGGCCAGGCGCCGGTTGCTGACCACCCCGAGATCGGCGGGGCGGCCGTTGTGGGCATGCCTGGAGCGCACCCGCGCCGCCTGCGCCAGGGCCCCGAGCGCAACCAGACTGAGCCCGATGAGCAGCAGCACGCTCATCGTGATCCTCCTGTGGCGGGGCGCCCCGGACGTTCGGCCGGACGGGTTAAGCTCTCAGACGACATGTATCGAACTCTCATCACGCCGGACCAGCTCGTCCCCCACCTCGGTGGCGCATGGACGATCATCGACTGCCGATTCGACCTGGGTGCGGAGCAAGCGGGACACGAGTCCTACAGGACCAGCCACGTGCCCGGCGCGGTATACGCGAGCCTGTCTCTCGACCTCTCGGGCGGGATGACAGGTACGAACGGACGCCATCCTATCCCAACACCGGACCAGATGCGGCAAGCGTTTGCGCGTCTGGGCATTTCGAGCGGTCGTCAGGTGGTGGCGTACGACCAGGATGCGGGCGCATACGCGGCACGCCTGTGGTGGATGCTCACCTATATGGGCCACGACGCCGTGGCGGTGCTCGATGGTGGCTGGGCGCGCTGGACGCAGGAGGGGAGGCCGGTGGAGACCGGCGAGGTGCTCCCGCAGCCCGGGATCTTCCTGGGAAATCCGCGAACGGAGATGCTCGTCGGCGTCGATGCGGTCGTTCCGCTGCAGACGTCGGGTTGCCTCCTCGTCGACGCCCGGGCCGCGGAGCGGTTCGAGGGCCGTACCGAGCCACTCGACCGGGTGGCAGGACACATCCCAGGCGCGGTCAATCACCCCTATCGCGACAACGTCACCGACGCGGGCACGATGCGCGACGAGCGCGCGGTGCGGCGGTCGTGGGAGGCGACGCTCGCCGGGCGCGCGCCGTCCCAGGTCGTCATGTACTGCGGGTCGGGAGTGACGGCGTGCCACAACCTGCTGGCGATGGCCCACGCGGGGCTTCCAGGGGCGCGGCTGTACGCTGGGTCCTGGTCCGAATGGAGCAGCGACCCGTCGAGGCCGGTCGAGACTGGGCCGGCGGGAGCCTGAGCCGGCGGGATCAGGCGGACTCGAGCGCGGGTGCCACGGTAATCTCGAGGCCCTGTTCGTTGGGCGCAGAGAACTGCTGGTGCACCTTGAGCCTCGAGTGCGACACCACCACGAGGGTGTCGTTGCTGGCATCGGGGTCGGGCATCAGGCGAAGCCTGGCCGTGTCGGATGCCGTCGACAGCTGCAGGGCCGCGTCGCGCGTCACGAACCCGATGATGAGCACATCCCCGTCCGAGAGCTTGTGCATCTCGAAGCAGCGGAAGCGTCGGTCTGAAAACAGGGGCGCATTCGGCGTGGCCGGGGCGTAGGTGAAGCCGTAGACGCCGGTGGGGAGCCTGTCGATGCCGGTCCCCTCTTCCGCGGCCGTGACGAGGCGGACACGGTGCGCCTCGCGCAACTGGCCCTGCTCGGCGGTGGTGGCGATGTTCGCGTAGGTAACCCTGCTCATGACCGGGGAATTATACCGCCGGGCCCTGCCGCTCGCAGCGTCCGGGGCGGGACCCTAGAGCGACACGCCGACCGGACAGGACACCCCGGTGCCACCCAGCCCGCAGTAGCCGGCCGGATTCTTGGCCAGATACTGCTGGTGGTACTCCTCCGCATAGTAGAAGGGAGGGGCCGGGCCGATTTCGGTCGTGATCGGGCCATAACCGGCTTCGGCCAGACGGGCCGCGAACGCCGCGCGGGACGTCAACGCCTGTGTCAGCTGGGCGTCCGAGGTGCAGTAGATCGCCGAGCGGTACTGGGTGCCCACGTCGTTACCCTGTTGCATGCCCTGCGTGGGGTCGTGGCCCTCCCAGAACACGCGCAGCAGGGCGTCCCAGGACACGGCCGCCGGGTCGAACGCCACCAGCACCACCTCGGTGTGCCCGGTCATGCCGGAACAGACCTCGCGGTAGGTGGGGTTCGGGGTCAGGCCACCTGCATAGCCCACGGCGGTGGTGTACACGCCGGGCAGGCGCCAGAACAGCCGCTCGGCTCCCCAGAAGCATCCCATCCCGAACAGCGCCACCTCGTGACCGGGAGGAAATGGCGGCTGCAGCCCCGTACCGTTCACCGCGTGCGCCGCGGGCACCGGCATCGAATCGTCGCGCCCGGGCAGGGCCTGGTCCGCGGTCGGCAGCCTCAGCTTCATGGGAACCTCCAGGCAGCGCCACTGCGGGCAGTGCCATATGATCGCCAGCACGGCGAGATGTCCGACCCGAGCACCGTCGTCCACTTCATCACGCACCGGGCCGACGCCGGCAAGCGGCTCGACCAGCTGGTGCTGAGCCGGGCGGGCGACCTCTTCGGCTCGTCACGCACACGGGTTCAGCTGTGGATCCAGGACGGCCACGTCCGGATGAACCGCCGAACGGTGCGGCGGTCCGCCTCGCCCGCCATGCCGGACAGCGTGGTCGAGATCGACCGCCCCGTCGAGGCGCCTGCACGACAGCGCCCCTCGGCCGAGGCCCTCGACCTGTCCATTGTGTACGAAGACCACCGCCTGCTGGCCCTCAATAAGGCCGCGGGCACGGTCGTGCACCCGTCGTACCGCAACCGTTCCGGGACGCTGCTGAACGGCGTGCTCTGGCATCTGCGCGACCGACCCGCCGCTCGGCCCGGCATCCTCACGCGGCTCGATCGCGGGACGTCGGGTCTCGTGCTCGTGGCGCTCGGAGGCGACGTGCAGCACCAGTTGCAGGGCGACGGCGCCATCGCCAAGGAATACCTGGTGCTGGTACGAGGCCGGCCACCGCGCGAGGCGGGCGTCCTCAGCGCTCCGCTGGGGCGGGACGCAGCCGACCGGCGGCGCGTGGTCGTACGCGACGACGGCGCGCCCAGCCGCACGCGGTACGAGGTGCTTCGAACCGGCGACGACGTGTCACTGCTGCGGTGCGAGCTGCTGACCGGACGCACGCATCAGATTCGCGTCCACATGGCCGCGGCGGGATGGCCGGTGGTCGGGGATGCGGACTACGGAGTCCCGCATCCCCTGCTCGATCACCAGGCGCTGCACGCCTGGCGCGTCACGGTGACGCATCCGGCCTGGCCAGCGCCCCTGCGCCTGGAAGCGCGGCTTCCGGACGACTTCCGCCGGGTGCTGGAGCAGTCGTGCCCAGGCGCCCGGCACGAGGCGCTCAGAACGTGACGTTGTAGAGGACCCGCACGTTGCGGCCCATCTCGGGCACCACGTCCTTGATGAGCGACAGATGATTCCGGTAGAGCGCATCGGTCACGTTGTCCATCCGGACCGTGAACGTGCTCACGGCGGCACCGGTCTGGAGGGAGTACGCCGCGTAGAGCCGTAGCAGTCCGTAGCGCGCATTCGGCGTTTCCTCCCGAAACACCCGCTCCTGCGCCGCCGCGGCCACCACCTCCCCGCCCGCCTGGAACGCGTTGGCCTGGTAGCGCAGACCGCCTCGAAACCTGAGCGGCGGAATGCGCGGCAGGGCCTCGCCCGTCGTCGAGAGGGTCCCGCGCACGTAGTCGAGCCCGGCTTCCGCGGTGAGGCGAGGATGGATCTGCACGTCGGCATGTGCTTCCACGCCCTGGAGCAGGCTGTCGGCCGCCACGTACTCGACGATCGGCAGCTCGTCCTCGCCGTGCTCGTGTGCCTCCTCGTCGCCGTGACGGCCGGGGAATCTGGCGTCGAACTCCTCCTCACGCGCCAGGAAGGCGTCTTCGCTCAGAGGGCTCCGGAAGATGTAGTCGGCGATGTCGTTGCGGAAGTACGTGACCTCGCCGGAGATGCGTGCGGTGCGCCAGCGAAGCGACAGGTCCACGCCCGTGGCACGTTCGGGTCCGATCCCCGGGTTGCCGATCTCGAAGGCGAAGTTGCCGTGATGGTTCCCGAAGAAGAAGAGCTCCTCGAGGGCGGGGTTGCGGGACGAACGCGCCACGCTCAGCGCCAGCGTGAGCCGATCATCGGCGGCCGCGGGGCGCACCAGCAGGCCGAGGGAGCCGGACCCGGACGTGAAGGTCCTCGACGTCTCCCCGGCGGGGGCGTAGTCCACGTGATCGACCCGTCCGCCGAACTGTCCGGTCACGTGCGGCCACTCGACCTCCTCGTAGAAGAACGCGGCCAGCCCGTTCTGATCCACGGCGGGTGACAGGGCTTCCGCACCCTGGGCGTCGAAGCTGCGCCGCAGAATCCAGGCGCCAAGGCTGCCCTTCATCCGCCCGATGGGCCGGTGCGACCCCATCAACTCGAAATCGGTCGTCCGATTGATGAACGCGGTGCCCACGTCGGCGCCCTCGAGCTCCTCGTGCCGATAGCGCCGAATCGCGAGCGTGGTCCTGTAGGCCTCGAACAGCCCGGGGAGTCCCTCGCCACCGGCACGGAAGGACACGGCGTGGCGGCGAGGCGTGAGCTGCAGCTGGCCGTCGTCCACGACGGGAATGCCGTACCGGGTGTCGTCGTAGCCGTAGCTGCCACCGACGTAGCGCCGGTCGCCCGTCCACGACAGGCCGACATTGCCGAAGCCGCTCCGCGACTGTGAGTTCACCACGGCCCCGAGCGGCGTGCCCACGTCTCCCGATCGCCGACCGCCACCGCCCACGTGCAGGGCGAACGTGCCGTTGCCGACGTGGACGTCGCCTGCGGTCCCGGCCTCGGTCGCGGCCGATCCCAGATCGAACGTGACGTTCCCGCTGGCCCCTGTCGTGGGCCGGGTGGGGATCTGATCCGTGATCACGTTGACCAGGCCGCCGATCGCATTGGCGCCGTACAGGAGCGTTGCCGGGCCGCGCACGACCTCGATGCGTTGGGCCGAGGCCGGATTGACCGTGACGCCGTGGTCCCCGGACTGGCTCGACAGGTCGCCCATACGCTGGCCGTCCTGCAGGATGAGCACGCGGTCGCCGTCGAGGCCCCGGATCACCGGACGCGACGAGGCAGGACCGAAGCTCCGGGCGGTCACGCCCGGCTGGCGCTCCAGCGTGGCGCCGAGCGACATCTCGAGCTGCTTGGAGAGCTCCTGGCCCGCGAGCACCGAGGTGGGCTGAAACGAGTCGAACTGGCTCCGGGCTTCCGGGCCCACCGACAGCACCTCCTCGAAGTGCAGCTCGGGATCGACGGGTACCACGAGCGCGGCCTGTCCGGGGCCGGCGGCCACCTCCGTGCGCCGCGACGAATAGCCGTCGGCTCGCACGCTGAGGTGATACGTGCCCGGGGGCACGGCGTCGAACGAGAAGGATCCGTCGGCGGCCGAGACCACCTCACGGCGCAACTCTTCGAGGGTCACCGTGGCTCCTGGCACGGGGTCTCCCGACAGGGAATTGATCAACTGTCCCCCGAGCATGTCGCCCGTCTGCGCCCAGGCCCCGGTCACGTGGACCAGCAGCGCGAGCGCGACGGCGCATGCCGACACCGGCATCCGAAACATCATGAGTTCTCCAGAAACACGGGAAACGAACGGCGACGCCCGCGTCATCGCGGCACCGTCGCAGCTGTCAGGTGTGCGCTGGAGCAGGCGGGGGCGACCTGAGGGGCGGCTGGGCGAAGCGGACCTGAGCGGGCACGTGAACGGCCGACCGCACGAGCCCGACGCGCGCCTCCGGAGCCTGGCCGGGAAGCACGTGGTGGTCGGGAGACGGATGAAACGCCCGTGTCCACTGACAGACCAGACACGTGGGGGCTTCGTGGCGCGTCCCGTCGTCGCCCGCACCGATGCGATGCGCGGACGCGTCGTGCGCCGCCACCCAGGCGCCGCCGGTCACGGCGTGGGCCTCGCCCATCCCGTGCAGCACGATCCCGTCCCCGGCGGCGACCAGGGCGACGAGCAGCGTGGCGGCCACGGCCCGCAGGTGGAGCCGGAGGATGGAGCGCATCGGCACACCAGTGTACTGGAGCGCCGCGCGGCCGCGTCAACCGCGCGCGGCCTGGAGCGGCGGGGACCGTGGGGGCCGGCCGTCGAGCCTCACCGTCCCGGCCGGTTGGCACCTGCCGCCCCGCGTGGAGGGATCCCACGACGGCGCAGGTCGGCTACTATCGCCGCGTGGTGCTCTCCCGACGTGATTTCCTGTGGCAAACCGGGGCCGGGCTGCTCCTGCCGCTGTCCGTTCATGCGCAGGGCACGGGATCCACGCGGTTCCGACACGGCGTGGCGAGCGGCGACCCGCTGGCCGACCGCGTCATCCTGTGGACGCGCGTGACGCCACCCACCGTGCTCGTGGCCGCGGCGCCGCCGGTGGACGTGCGCTGGACGATCGCCACCGACCCCGCCCTCGCACGCGTGGTCGCCAGCGGGAACGTGCGCACCAGCGCGGATCGCGACTTCACCGTGAAGGTGGACGCGGCCGGGCTCGAGCCGGGCGCGACGTACTACTACGCGTTCACCGCGGCGGGTGAACGCTCGGTGGTCGGGCGGACCCGGACGCTGCCGCCGGCCGGCGCCACCCGTGTGCGGCTCGCCCTGGCGGCCTGTTCCAACTACCCGGCGGGCTTCTTCCACGCGTACGGGCGGATCGCCGCGCGCGACGATCTGGATGCGGTGGTGCACCTCGGCGACTACATCTACGAGTACGAGAACGGCTACTTCGGCGACGGCACCGAACTCGGCCGGATACCGCAGCCCAACCAGGAGATCGTATCCCTCGCCGACTACCGGCTGCGGTACTCGGTGTACCGCACCGATCCCGACCTGCAGGAGGCTCACCGGCAGCATCCGTTCATCGTCGTGTGGGACGATCACGAGCTGGCGGACAACGCCTCCCGGGAAGGGGCCGTCAATCACCAGCCGGACACCGAAGGCACCTGGGCGGCCCGCAAGGCGGCCGCGTACCGCGCATACCTGGAGTGGCTGCCGATCCGGGAGCAGGCGGGTCCGGACATCAGGCTCTACCGGTCGTTCCGATTCGGCACGCTGGCCGACCTGGTCATGCTGGACACCAGGGCCCTGCGGGATCTGCAGGTATCGCCGAACGATCTCGCCGCGCTCGAACGGTCGTCGCGGTCGATGCTCGGCAGCGCGCAGGAGCGCTGGCTCCACGAGCAACTGCGCGCGTCGGCGCGCGCGGAGACCGCGTGGCGCCTGCTCGGACAGCAGGTCATCTTCTCGCGCCTCAGCCCGCCGGGCCGCGCAGTCGGCACATCGGATCCGTGGGACGGCTATCCCGCCACGCGCGACCGGATCCTCGACCTGCTCGAAACCGAGCGGATCCGCGACGTGGCCATCCTGTCCGGCGACATTCACAGCGCCTGGGGAAACGACATTCCAAGGAACCCGTGGTCGGGCTACGCGCCGCGGAACGGCGCCGGCTCCCTGGCGGTGGAGTTCGTGACGCCGGCCGTCAGCTCGTCGCCGCTCTTCTGGGACGGGCGCGCCGAGGAACGGGCTGCGGCCCTGATGCAGAACGTGCCGAGCGTCCGCTACATGGACGGCGGGTCCAACGGGTATACCGTGGTGGACATCACGCCAGACCGCCTGCAGGCCGACTGGTACTTCGTCGGCAATGTCTGGGCGCGCGCGGCGATCCGCCCGTACGCGTGGAAGAAGCCCGCCGGGTAGTTGGAACAGGCCGCCAGGGCGAGCCGCAAACGGGTGG
>JABFRY010000238.1 GCA_013140955.1 Acidobacteriota bacterium | reverse complement strand
GTGTCGTACCCGCCCCAGGCCGTCTCACCGGAGCGCATCGCCGTGTTGAGGAACGTCGCCAGCGGCGCCACCGCCCAGCCGGATGCCGCCAGGTCCCGTACGGCGCCTGCTTCCTCGCCGGCCGGAATCCAGAGGTTGAAGCCGTGGCCCTGAGAGGCCTGAACACCGTGCCGGGCCAACGCCTCGACGAGCCTCAGGCGACGGGTCCCGTAGGTGTCGGCGGCCCGGGCGAGCAACCGCACGACCGCGGGACTCCCCCAGAGTGCGGCCACGGCCTGCTGGAGCACGTGGCTCGCCCATCGCGCCTCAAGGGCCTGCTGCCGCTCCACGCGGCCGATGGTCTCGTCGTCTCCGGCCATCACGGCGATCCGGAGATCGGGGCCGAGCCATTTCGATACGGACCTGATGACGACGTGACGCGGATGGCCAGCCAGAACGCCCGGCGAGACGCACGTCACACCCGCCACCGGGCCCATATGGTCGGTCTCGATGACCACGACGTCGCGTCGCACCGACAACGCGGTCGCCATCGCGGCGGCCCGCTCGGGGCCAAAGGTCGCACCCGTGGGGTTCTGTGCGCGCAGGCACCACACCGCGGCGCGCGCACCACGGCGCAGCGCCTCGGACAGGGCGGCGGGATCCATGCCTTCATCGTCAACCGGCACGGGAACCGGCACGAGGCGCAGCGACTGGACCAGGTGCCGCACGGGAGGTGCCAAAGGGTCCTCCAGGGCCACCAGGTCCCCAGGCGTCGTACACGTCCGCAGCGTGAGCGCCAGCGCCTGCAATCCTCCGTGCACGACCGCGATGGCCTGCGCGGGCAGCCCCTCGGCCTCGAACTCCGCGCGCGCCAGACGCTCGAGGGCGGGATGCACGGACGGCCCGTCGTACAGGCGGGTCGGCTCGCGCAGGTGTCCGAAGGCCAGGTCGAGCGCGGGCAGGAGGGCGGGATCCGGATGTCCCGACGCGAGATCGACGAGCCCCACGGGCGCGTCGATCCGCGACAGCCTCGGCGTGAACGCCGCGCGGGAGGTCAGCCGGGTGCCACCCCTGCGGTGGGTGGACACGAGACCTCGCCATCGCAGTTCCCGGTAGGCGGCTGCCACGGTCGCGGTGCTGATGCCCAGCGAGGTCGCCAGCTCCCGGACGGTGGGCAGGCGCAGGCCGGGCGTGGCGCGCCCGTCTGCGAGTGCCGCCTGGATGCAGACAACGATCTCTTCGGCGTTCCGCCCGTCAATTTGTATCAATACATATAAATTATGACTTATCTATAAATATCGATACATAAATTACAGTGGCCGCCTCCCGCAACGGGCAGTGTCCTGCTGTGCCTCCCCAAAGATCCCGGGTTCCGGGAGTACGGCTGGCCTGTTCGGATGAGAATGGACGACCGAATGCCTCCCACAGACCCCCGCGCCCCGTCGGACCCTCTCCGCGAGTATCAGCAGCGCCTGGCCCAGCGTCACGCCACCCACGCCTCGCTCGACGCGGAGGACCTGCGGCTGGCGCGCCTCCGCCTCCTCGTGTTCGGCGCGGCCGCCATCCTGGCGGCCCTGGCCTGGAGCGGCACGCTGAGCCCGTGGTGGCTGGCCGGACCTGTGGCGGCGTTCGCGGCACTCGCGGTCCGGCACGACCGGGTGCTCCGCGCCCGCACCGCGGCGGCACGCGCGATTCGCTATTACGAGCGTGGCCTCGCACGTCTCGAGGACCGGTGGGCAGGGACCGGCGAGGCAGGAGAGCGCTTCATCGACGACGCACACCTGTTCGCGAACGACCTCGACCTGTTCGGACATGGGTCGCTGTTCGAGCTGTTGTCGATCGCCCGCACCCAGGCGGGCGAGGCGATGCTGGCGTCCTGGCTGGTCACACCGGCCGGCGCTGCCGAGATCCGGGCGCGCCAGGTGGCCACGGATGAACTGCGCGGCAGGCACGACCTCCGCGAGGCACTCGCGCTGGCGGGTACCGAGCTGAGGAGCGTCCTGAACGCAGAATCGCTCGTGGCGTGGGCCGAGGGTGCGCCGGTGCTCCGCCACGCCTGGACCCGTGCGGCGGCTGTCGTGCTCACGGCGCTGGCACTCGGCACGGGCGCCCTGTGGCTGGCAACCGGCGACGCCACGCCCTTCTTCATCGTCCTCGCGCTGGAGGTGCTCCTGTTCGTGCCGATGCGCGCGGCGCTCCAGCACGCCCTGCACGCGGCCGAAGGGCCGGCCCGCGACCTGGACGTGCTGGCCCACGCGCTGCGCCTGCTCGAAGCCGAGCGCTTCCAGTCGCCGCTGCTCTCGTCGCTGCGGGCCACGCTCGAGACCGCCAGCGTCCCAGCCTCTGTCGTCATCGGCCGGATGCAGCGGCTGGTGGAGCTGCACGCGTGGCAGCACAACCAGTTCTTCGGGCCGATCGGCGCCGTCGTCCTGTGGGGCACCCACCTGGCGTGGGCCATCGAGCGCTGGCGCTCGGCGCACGGCGCGAGCGTACGGCACTGGCTGAAGACGGTTGCCGAATTCGAGGCGCTGCAGAGCCTGGCGGCCTACCGGTACGAACATCCGGCCGACTGCCTGCCCGTGATCCTCGACGCCGCGGCGGGGCCCGTCCTCGAAGGGGTCGATCTCGGCCACCCGTTGATTCCGGAGTCGAGAAGCGTACGCAACAGCGTGCACCTGGGCGGCGTGCACCCGGACGAGGGCCCGCATCTGCTGGTCGTGAGCGGCTCGAACATGTCGGGCAAGAGCACGCTCCTGCGAACCGTCGGCGTCAACGTCGTCCTGGCGTTCGCCGGCGCGCCGGTCCGGGCCACCTCGCTCCGCCTCACGCCGCTGGCGCTCGGAGCCACGCTGCGGGTCCAGGACTCCCTGCAGGACGGCCGGTCACGGTTCTACGCCGAGATTGCCCGGCTCCGCCAGCTGGCCGATGTTGCGCTGCAGCAGCCGCCGCTGCTGTTCCTCCTCGATGAGCTGTTCCACGGCACCAACTCGCACGACCGGGCCGTGGGTGCGGCAGGCGTCCTGCGGAGCCTGCTGGCGCGGGGCGCCATCGGTTTCGTGACGACCCACGACCTCGCCCTGACCGCGGTGGCCACCGAGCTTGCACCTCGCGCGGCGAACGTGCACTTCGAGGATCGGCTGGAGGACGGGGACATCGTGTTCGACTACCGCATGAAGCCGGGCCCCGTCACCCATAGCAACGCCATCGCGCTCATGCGTGCCGTGGGGCTCGACGTGCCAGGCGCCTGAGCCCCCCCGACGGGCGGTATACCATCAGCCGCGTGGGCGGGCACGGCCCCTCGTGGGCGAAATGGTCCATCGTGGCGGCTGGCACCGTGGCCATCGCGGTCGCCGCGGTCGTGACGGTGACCCGGGCCCCGCTCTGGACACCCGCGCTCGTGGGTTTCTCCAGCGCGAACGCTCGAGCCCAGGTCGCCCTCGAACGCCGGCTGGCCACCGCGACCTCCCCGACACGCCTGGCCGCGACGCACCGCACGCTGACCGAACGCGTGCACGTCGCCGGTACGCCGCGCGATCGCTTCCTGGCGGGCTGGATGCGCGACCAGTGGGAGGCAGCGGGTCTCTCGGACCTCGAACTCGTCGAACACGAGGTCCTGCTGCCCTATCCCGTCACGGCGCACGTGGAGATCCTCGACGAAGCGGGCGGTGCACTCGACCTGCTCGAACCCGAGATCGAGGGCCGTCCGTTCTCGGACGACCCTGTCGCGCACCCGTTCCATGCGTACAGTGCGTCGGGCGAGGTGACGGGCGAGCTGGTGTACGCCGGTGAAGGGAGGTCCTCGGACTTCGACTGGCTCGCGGCCCAGGGTATCGACGTACGGGGCCGCGTGGTCCTGATCCGTCACTCCGACCCGTACAGCTACCGCGGCTCCAAGGTGTTCGCGGCCGAGGCCCACGGCGCGGCGGCCGTGCTCACCTTCACCGATCCGGCCGACGACGGCTTCCCGCGCGGCGCGGCGTATCCGGAGGACCGCTGGGCCACCGAACGCACCGTCCAGCGGGGAGCCGTGGCGTACGACTTTCTCGTGCCGGGGGATCCGCTCACGCCGGGCTGGGCGTCAACGGCGGATGCGCCCCGTCTCGCGCCTGGGGCGGCACCGGCGCTGCCGCGCATCATCAGCCTGCCCATTCCTGTTGCCGCCGCGACGCGCGGGAAGCCGTCGTCGGCCGGATCGGTGAAGGTGAGCACGGCCGCCGCGCCGTGGGCCTCGGCCGCGAACACCTTGGAGC
>JABFRY010000003.1 GCA_013140955.1 Acidobacteriota bacterium | reverse complement strand
TCCACGGCGTACGCGAGGGACTGGCCGGTGACGTGCTGTCCCGGGTCACCGGGATTCTGAACGGCACCTGCAACTACGTCCTCAGCCGGATGGCGGCCACCGGCGAATCGATGGCCGTGGTGCTCGATGATGCGCGCCGTCTCGGCTATGCCGAGGCCGATCCGAGTTCGGACGTGGACGGTGAGGACGCAGCGGCCAAGCTCGTGGTGCTGGCTGGTATCGCGTTCGGCCGTCACCTGGCGCTCGGAGACGTGCCCCGGCGATCGATCCGGCCGATCTCGGCCACCGATTTCCGCTACGCGGCCAGGCTGGGCTGCACCATCCGCCAGATCGCCATGGTGGAGGCGTCCGGCGAGGGCTATCACGCCTTCGTCGGCCCGGCGCTCGTGCCCTCGGGCTCGAGCTTCGGCCGGAACGAGGGCGCGAACAACGTCGTGACCGTGTCGGGACGCTACGGCGGCGAGAGCAGCTTCAGCGGTCCGGGGGCCGGTGGGTTCGCGACGGCCGTGGCGGTGGTCTCCGACCTGCTCTCGCTGGCCGACTACAGCTCGCGTCTCGTGCAGCCGGCCGAGTGGCATCCTGGGCGCGTCGTCCCGCCACCCGCCCTGCCGTACTACCTGCGCTTCGTCGTCACCGATCGTCCGGGCATCGTCTCGACCATCGCGTCGGCGCTCGCACGCCAGCGCATCAACCTCGATGCGATGCTGCAGGAGCCTGGATACCCTCGCGAGGGGCTGCCCTTCGTCATCACGGTGGACTCGTGCGAGGAGGCGGCCCTGCGCGCCGCGCTCGAGGACTTCTCGGCGGCGGAGTTTCACGCCGAGCCGCCGCTGGTCCTGCCGATGCTGGCCCCCCCCGGCCCGGCCTGAGGCGTTGCGCGTTCCCGGCCGCCACCGGGAATGCGCTGGAACCGGCCAGCACACGGGCCCCGGACGGTTGTCAGGAGCCGAGGCTTCGGCGTATGCTTGCGGGGATAATTTCGACCTTTGCCATGCTCGAGTGTTGTGCGATTGCCAGCCGGGCCCCGATGGGCTGTATGTGTTGTGGCACCAGTGGTGTGCCCTGGCAGATGGCCTAGCGCTCAGCAACCGAGCCGCCGAGATCACCAGGACCCGCCGCCGCAAGAGGTTGGCGGGTCTTTTTTTTAGTCCGTGGCATCAGACCCTTACCCCGTGCCCGAGATGGGCGAGATCGCCGTGCCCGGCTCCGCCGCCAATCTCGGGGGGGGATTCGACACGCTGGCCGTTGCGTTACGCATCTATCTCCGGGTGCGGATCCTGGAGATTGTCGACGACGGTGGCGCGACCCTGCGCGTGGTGAGCAGCCGTCCGGTCATCGACGGAGAGAACGCGATCGAGCGCGCGTTCGCCCGTGCGGTGAGCATGACGGGCCGCCAGGCGCCCACCGTGCGGGTCGCGGTGGTGAGCGACATCCCGATGGCCTCGGGGCTCGGGAGCAGCGCGGCGGCGGTGGTCGCGGGCTTGCGGGTCTTCGAGCGTGTCACCGGGCCGGTGCCCGACTCGACGCTGCTGGCCATGGCCCGGTCCATCGAAGGGCATGCGGACAATGCGGCGGCCGCGCTGCTCGGCGGGTTGACGTCGGTGCTCGAGCCGGAGGGTGGGGAGCCGGTGGGCTTGCGGTGGCACTGGCCGCCGGACGTGCACCTCATCGTGGGCACGCCCACGGCCGGGTTGTCCACGTCGCACGCCAGGGGCGTGCTGCCGGCCTCGCTCGATCGGGCCGACGCGGTGTTCAATCTGCAGCGCGTGCTGGCATTCGTGCACGCCCTGCAGGCCGGGGAATACGGGCTGCTGCGCGAAAGCGTCCGCGACCGCTGGCACCAGCCGTCACGGGCGTGTCTGGTGCCGCAGCTCGACGCGCTGCTGGCGCTCGACGACGGCGCGGTCCTCGGCGCGTTTCTTTCGGGTGCCGGACCGTCCGTGGCGCTGCTGGCGCGGGGCGAGTTCGAGCGGCTCGAACAGGTGATGAGGCAGATGTACGAGCGCGCGGGATGTCCCGCGGTGGTCCGCACGCTCGGTGTTCACTACGGGACGGAAATCGAGGCGGGCGCGCTGGCGTCCGCCAACGGGGGAACAGCATGAGGTTCGTCACCGGACTGACGTGTCACCTGTGCGGAGCCCAGTACGCGCCGACGGCGTCATGGGTGTGCAGCGAGTGCCTCGGGCCGCTCGAAGTGTCGTACGACTACGGGGCCGTGAAGCAGGTGATGAGCCGAAGCCTCATCGAATCGCGCCCGCACTCCCTGTGGCGGTACGTCGAGCTGCTGCCCGTGGCCGAGCCCATGACGGGCTTCTACTCGGGGTTCACGCCGCTTGTGCGCGCCACCCGGCTGGCGGATGCGCTGGGCATCGACGAGCTGTACATCAAGGACGACTCGGTGAACCACCCGACGTTCTCCTACAAGGACAGGGTCGTGTCGGTCGCGGCCACCAAGGCGATCGAACTCGGGTTTCCGGTCTTCGGATGCGCGTCGACCGGCAACCTCGCCGGCAGCGTGGCCGCCCACGCCGCCAGGCTCGGCCTGCCGTGCTTCGTGTTCATTCCCTACGACCTCGAGCCGGCGAAGATCCTCGGGGCGGCGATCTACGAGCCACATGTGGTCGCGGTGGAAGGCAACTACGACGACGTGAACCGGCTGTGCACGCAGATCGCGGATCGCTACGGCTGGGGCTTCGCCAACATCAACCTCCGGAGCTATTACGCTGAGGGCGCCAAGACCATGGGGTTCGAGATCGCCGAGCAGCTCGGATGGCGCTATCCCGACCACATCGTCTCGCCGGTGGCCGGCGGCACGCTGTTGCCCCGCATCTACAAGGGCCTGCGCGAACTGCGGGAGGTCGGCCTCGTGGACGGCACGCTTCCCCGGATCCATGCGGCGCAGCCGGCCGGGTCCGCCCCGGTCGTGCGCGCCATCGAAGCGGGGCAGGAGTATCCGGACCCGGTGAAGCCGGACACGATCGCGAAGTCGCTGGCCATTGGGAATCCCGCCGATGGGTTCCAGGTGGTGCGCGTGGTGAAGGAGACGCGCGGGTCGGCCGCGGCCGTGGCCGACGAGGACATCCTGCAGGCCATCGAACTGCTGGCCCGCACCGAGGGCATCTTCACCGAGCCAGCCGGCGGCACGACCCTGGCGGCGACCAAGGCGCTCATCGAGCGCGGGGTGATCAAGCGGAACGAGTCGGTGGTCGTCTGCATCACCGGCAACGGATACAAGACGGCCGACGTGATGCAGCCACGGATCACGCCGCCCACGCGGATCGGCAGGAGCCTGGCGGCATTCGAGGAAGCCGTGGGTTCGAAGATTCCCGTGCCCGTGGCTGCGGGGCCGCAGTAGCGGGCGCGCGTGCCCAGGTGACGCCGTGATGATGCTCCCGGTTTTTCTGCGGCTCGAGGACCGACCCGTGCTCCTCGTGGGTGGCGGACCCGTCGCCGCGGCGAAGCTGCCGGCGCTCGTCGAAGCCGGGGCGCAGGTGACCGTCGTTGCGCCGGAGGTGCTCCCGGGCATCGCCCGGCCCGGCGTCGTCGTGAAGACCCGCCCCTTCGCGGACGCGGACCTCGACGGCATGTGGTACGTCGTGTCGGCGGCCCCGCCCGAGGTGAACCGCCAGGTGCTGGCCGCTGCCGCACCACGGCGCCTGTTCGTGAACGCGGTGGACGACCCGGCGCACGCCACGGCCTTCGCGGGAGGGGTCGTCAGGCGGGAGGGGTTGACGCTGGCCATCTCGACCGGTGGCCGGGCGCCGGCCCTTGCCGGCCTGCTGCGTGAGGCACTCGAGGCGTGGCTGCCGCCCGATCTCGATCGGTGGTTCGCCACCGCCGACCGTGCCCGGCAGGTCTGGCGCGAGACCGGCGTGCCGATGGAGGCGCGGCGACCGCAGCTGCTCGAGGCCCTCAACAGGCTGTACGCCGGACGGGTGAGCCAGCCATGAGCGGGCCGATGCCGCGCGGGCGCGTATCCCTCGTGGGGGCGGGGCCCGGCGACCCCGAGCTCTGGACGCTCCGGGCGGTGCAGCGGGTGCGGGAGGCCGACCTGGTGCTCTACGACGCGCTGGTGGATGCCACGGTCCTGCAGGGCCTCACCTCGGCGCCCTGCTTCAGCGTGGGCAAGCGGGCGGGCCGCGAGAGCATGCGGCAGGAGACGATTCACCGGCTGCTGATCCGGGCCGCCAGCCGCGGCAAGCGTGTCGTACGGCTCAAGGGCGGCGACCCGTTCGCGTTCGGGCGGGGCGGCGAAGAG
>JABFRY010000314.1 GCA_013140955.1 Acidobacteriota bacterium | reverse complement strand
ACATCCGCCCGTTCGCTGCCGATGCTCGAGTGCCGCAGCTGCGGCGCTGGCGCGCCCGTGCACGAGCACTTCTGCCCGCAGTGCAGCCGGATCCTCGCGCTCGAGCACGTCCGCATCGAGCTGCAGCCGCCAGTTCCATCCGGACTTCTACTACGGCGCCACGCCCACCGAGCGCCTGGCCAGCCTGGAGCGGTCGTCCTATCTGAACGACGCGTACCGGATCCTCAAGAACCCGGTCAGCCGGGCCGAGTACGTGCTGTCGCTCGAAGGCGTGCGCTCGCCGTCGGGGCAGCCCTCCGCCGTTCCGCCGGGCCTGCTCGAGGACGTGTTCGCCCTCAACGAGGAGCTCGACGAGATCCGGGAGCAGCGCGAGTCGGGTGCCGATGCCGAGTCCCTCAGGAAGCGTCTCGACACCGCCCGCGCGCAGGTCGAGGCGCGCCGGGAGGCCCAGGAGGGCGCCATCGACGTGCTGGGGCGCGAGTGGGACGAGCTGCCCGACGCGGAGACCGCCCGCCGGCGCAAGGCGCTCGAGGCGCTGCACGAAAAGCTGCTGGAGCGCCACTACATCGCGAACCTGCTCACGACGATCGAACGGGAGCTGGCGGGCCTGTGAGGCGGGCCTCGGGGACCGCCTTCGGAACGAGCACATGTCGAAGGTCGTAGGGATCGATCTCGGAACCACCAACAGCCTCGTGGCCTACGTGCGCGACGGTCGTCCGGTGGTCATTCGTGATGGCCGGGGCGACGCCCTGGTGCCATCGGTCGTCTCGATCGGCGAGGACGGCACGGTCCACGTGGGTCGCGAGGCACAGCGTCGGCTGCTGACCGCCCCCTCACGCACGGTCTACTCCGTGAAGCGCTTCATGGGCCGAGGCGTGGACGACCTCACCGAGGAGACGCATCTGTTCCCGTTCCGTGTCGGCGGGGAGGCGGGCGGCGTGGTGCGCATCGGCCTTGGCGACCGGGAACTGACCCCGCCCGAGATCTCCGCGTTCGTGCTGCGTGCCCTCAGGAGCCGTGCCGAGGCCCATTTCCAGGGTGAGGGCGAGTTCGACTTCGAGGTGGATCGCGCGGTCATCACCGTGCCGGCCTATTTCAACGACGCGCAACGGACGGCGACCCGCGACGCCGGCCGCCTCGCGGGTCTCGACGTGCTCCGCATCATCAACGAGCCGACCGCCGCGTCGCTGGCCTATGGCCTCGACCAGCGCGACCGCGGGCTCATTGCCGTCTACGACTTCGGCGGGGGCACCTTCGACGTGTCGATCCTGCGGGTGGAGGACGGCGTCTTCCAGGTGCTGGCGACCAACGGTGACACCCATCTCGGCGGCGATGACATCGACCAGCTCCTCACCACGCAGGTGCTGGCTGCACTCGGGGCCGCTGGCCGCGACGACGCGCCATCGCCCGACCTCGTCCAGGCCATCCGCCGCGCGGTGATCGACGCCAAGCAGGACCTGTCCGACGCCGACGAGACCGAGATCCGGGTCGAGCCCGGTCCCGGCCTGCCGGCCGGCTATCGCGCCCGCCTCACCCGTGCAGAACTGGAGCGGCTGATCCGCCCGCTCGTGGAGCGGACGCTCGAGCCATGCCGGCTGGCGCTCGCCGATGCCGGCCTCCAGCCGTCCGACATCGACGAGGTCGTGCTGGTCGGCGGCTCGACCCGGATTCCGCTCGTGCGCGAGTCGGTGGCCGCGCTCTTCGGCCGCGTGCCGCACAGCGACATCAATCCGGACGAGGTGGTGGCGCTCGGCGCCGCCGTGCAGGCGGACATCCTGGTCAGCGGACGACGGGAGATGCTGCTGCTCGACGTCACGCCGCTCTCGCTCGGCATCGAGACCGTGGGCGGGGTGATGTCGAAGATCATCCTGCGCAACTCCACGATCCCCGCCAGCGGCCGCGAGATGTTCACCACCTTCGTGGACAGCCAGACGGCCGTGGACGTGCACGTGCTGCAGGGCGAGCGCGAGCTGGTGGACGACTGCCGCTCCCTCGCGCGGTTCCGCCTGCGCGGCATTCCCGGCATGCCGGCCGGCCTGCCGCGGATCGAGGTGGCGTTCCAGATCGACGCCAACGGGATCCTCTCGGTGTCGGCCCGCGAGCTGCGCACGGGAATCGAGCAGGCCATCGAGGTGAAGCCGTCGTACGGGCTGACCGACGAGGAGGTGGAGCGGATGCTCATCGAATCGTTCGAGCACGCCGAGGGCGACGTCGAGGCGCGGCTCCTCATCGAGGCCCGCAACGAGGCCGAGAGCGTGATCGTGGCCACCGAGAAGACCCTCCGCCGCCCCGACCTGACGACCATCGAGGTGGAGGAGCTGGAGGCCGGTGAGCTGGCACGCATCCGCGGCGCACTCGCCTCGCTCCGCGAGTCGATGCCGGGCGACGACCGTCAGAGGATTCTCGAGGACACGACGCGGCTGAACGCGGTGACCCAGCACCTGGCCGAGGTGGTGATGAACCGGAGCATCCGGGCAGCCCTGGCCGGGCGGAATGTCGGGGAGGTGTGATGCCGAAGGTGACCTTCATCATCGACGGGAAGGAACGGACCGTGGAGTTCGAGGCGGGCAAGATGGAGTACCAGCACCATGGCCTGCCGGAGTCGCTCCTCGACGTGGCGATGAACTTCGGGATTCCCGTGGAGCACGCCTGCGGGGGGAGTTGTGCCTGCACGACCTGTCACGTCATCGTCCGCACGGGCGCCGACAACCTGAGCGAGATGGACGATGCGGAAGCCGATCGCCTGGACACGGCCTGGGACCTCACCACCAGCTCGCGTCTCGGATGCCAGGCCGTGGTGACGGGCGACGTCGTGGTCGAACTCCCGATGTACACCAGGAACTACGTGCAGGAGGGCGGCGCCATCCAGCTGGGCAAGTCGGAACAGGCCGCTGCGAAGGAAGATCCCGTGGAAGCGGAGGTGCGGCGATGACCTGGACGGATTCGGAGAGCATCGGCATCGCGTTGTGCGAGGCGTTTCCCACGCTCGATCCCCTCACCGTGCGCTTCACCGATCTCCGCGAGAAGGTGCTGGCGCTGCCCGGGTTCACCGATGACCCGAAGGCCTCGAACGAGGCCAAGCTCGAGGCCATCCAGATGGCCTGGTACGAGGAGTGGCAGGACACGCAGGCGTGAGCTGAGATCGTTCAGGTCCTGCTGACGGCCGCCTTTCCGCGTCGGCCGTCCTCTCCTCGCCGCTTCATCACCTCACCCCTGTCGCAGCGCGACGCGAGCCCGCGGAGTACGTGCTCGCGCCGTCCTGTCCAGCGCGCCCCGTCCTTTCAGGGGCGTGCCCTACCGGTAGATGAATTCGTGGCCGACGGATGCGCCACGCGGGAACCACACCGTGATCGGCGTCGGCGTGCCTCGCCGGGACTCTCCGAACGTGACGTGCTGCTCGTGCGGCATGTCCCTCGGACGTGGCGTCCGCGCCGTGAACCCCATGAAGTGGATGCGCGTGCGCTCCCGGTTCATGACCCTGACGCTGTCGAGGTTCGTGTCCGGCTCGGCCAGCTCGAACGTGTACGAGCCGGCCGGAAGCGTCACACCCGGCAGGGCCACCGCCGCGTTGAACGTGAGAAGGGTGGTGCGTGCCGACGTGACCGAGGACGCTTCGCCGGAGAGACCGAGGAATGCCCCGAGGACGGCGGCTGCGAGTACGCCAGTGACTGTCTTGTAGCTGACCATGGCTGCTGACCTCCTGCTGGTGATAACGCGCCCCCGCCCGGAAGCGTACGCACCCCACCACGAGCGGTTGCCACGCGCGATGTCGGCGGGAGTGCCCGCCGCCGCGTACGATCCCCAGCGCGCCCCCGTTGTTCTTCCCAAGCCTGCACGCACCGCGGGCCGGGGAGGATGCCGTCGTGCTGTTCCATGTCCCGCCGCCCCTCGCGTTCGCGCTTGCGTTGCCGGCGCTATGCGGTGGTGCCGCGCGCCTCGCCGTGCCGCTCGCTGCCGCGTCCGACCCGCGCCCGGCGGTGGAGGCGGCGGCCCCGAGCATCCCGCATGCGGGCGTGGATGGCACAGGGGCCAGGGTCAGGGGACTGGATGCGCCGGCGCGACGCCTCCTGTCTGCCGGCATGCAGCGCTCGCCGACGATTCGTGCGCTGGTCGGCCTGCTCGAGCGCTCGGACCTGGTGGTCCTGGTCGACACCGGCACGCACCACGCCGGACGGTCGCGCGCCACCACACGTCTTGCGGCCGTCCGTGCCGGCATCCGGTTCCTGCGGCTGCACGTGGAGCTTGGGTACGACCTCGACACGCCGGCGCCGCTGGCCCTGCTGGCCCACGAGCTCGAACACGCCCGCGAGATCCAGCGTGCGGCGTGGGTCGTGGACGACCCGGGTCTTCGGCAGCTGTACCGGCGCATCGGATTCCCGTCCTGTCCCGAGCGGAGCGTCGAGTGCTTCGAGACCGAGGGCGCCCTGGAGCGGGGCCGCATGGCGCTCAGGGAACTGTCACGGCCTCGCTGAAGACCGCGCCGGAGAAGGGCGTACGGTTTCCCGCCGCCTTGCGTTGTGTACGGGGAAGGCGGTCACTGGGTCTGTCATACGGACAGGCTTGTTGTGCCCGCCGCGGAGGTCTACCATGCGCGGTGTCGAGGTCAGGTTGTGTGCCCCACTCCACCCGGTGATCCGCCGTCGGGCGAGCGCCCTCAGAAAGGGCGTCATCCCATGTTGAGCACCATCGAACTCCTCGACCGCTACAAGCAGGGGGACGAGGCCGCTCTGGACGCGCTCTTTGCCCGGTCGGTCCCCGCCCTGCGGCGCTGGGCCCGGGGCCTGCTGCCGCAGTGGGCGCGTGGCCTCAACGAGACGCAGGACCTGGTGCAGGAAGCCGTGGCCAAGTCGATGCCCAGGCTCCTGGGTTTCGAGGCCCGCCATCCCGGAGCCCTGCAGGCCTACCTGCGGCGCGCCGTGTCCAACCACATTCGCGACGAAATCCGGAAGGTGAAGACCCGCCCGGTCAGCGGTGAGGTGCCCGAGACACACCCGGATCCGGCACCCTCGCCCCTCGAGCAGGCGATGGGGCGCGAAGGGTTCGCGCGCTACGAGGCCGCCCTCGCGATGCTGCGGCCCTCCGAGCAGGAGGCCATCGTCGCGCGCCTGGAGCTGCAGCAGAGCTACGAAGAGGTGGCCATCGCCCTGGGCAAGCCCACGGCCAACGCGGCGCGCGTGGCGGTGACCCGGGCGCTCGAGCGTCTCATTGCGACGATGGCGACGCTCTCGTAGGCGCCCGCCGCCGCGGCCTGCGGCTTTTGTGGTGCCCTCCGGATGAGCCACGAGTAAAATCCGGCTCATCGGACACCCCATGAGCGAGCTGCCCCCGGCTCTCGCCGCGCTGGTCGAGTCGCTCGCCGATGGCAGCGTCGATCCCACCGTCCGCGCACGTGCGTCGGAAGCCGGAGTCGCCCCCGGGCTGCTCGCGGCGTTCGACGCCGTATCGGCGCTGGCCGAGGTGCATCGTGCGATAGACGAGGGTCCTCTCGGCGCAACCACTCCGGAGGTTGAGGAGAGTGCTCAGGACCCTCCCTCCGGGAAGGGGCCGCAGTGGGGCAACTTCCGGCTCCTGCTGCGCCTGGGTGCGGGCACGTTTGGCGAGGTGTACCTCGCCCACAATCTGTGGCTCGACCAGGCGGTGGCCCTGAAGCTGCTCAGGCCCGAGCACTCCCACGCGGCGAGTCTGAAGGAAGCGCAGCAGCTGGCGCGGGTCCGCCACCCCAACGTGGTCGTCGTGCACGGCGCCGACCGGCACGACGGCCGTCTCGGGTTCTGGATGGACCACGTGGACGGCACGACCCTCTCGGACGTGCTCGACACGCAGGGTCTGATGCGCGACAGCGAGGCTGCGCTCACCGGCGTCGAGCTCTGTGGCGCGCTGGCCGCGGTGCACGCCGCCGGCATCGTGCACCGCGACATCAAGGCGCAGAACGTCATGCGACGGCGCCAGGATGGTCGACTCCTGCTCATGGACTTCGGGGCTGGTGAGTACCTGAACGCGCCACGGGAGCCGGGCAACCGTGCCGCCGGCACCCCGCTCTACCTTGCTCCTGAAGTGCTGCACGGCGAGCGTGCGACGGTTGCCTCGGACCTGTACGCCCTGGGAGTCCTGCTGTTCCATCTGCTCTCTGGCCGCTTTCCCGTGGAGGCCGATTCCCTCGACGACCTCCGCGGGGCCCACGCCGCAGGGCGTCGTCTCGGCCTCGAGGAGCTCCAGCCCACCGCCAACCCCCTCCTGATCCGGGTGATCGAGACGATGCTCGACCCGGACCCTGCCAAGCGGTATCGCTCCGCGGTCGCGGCCAAGGCGGCGCTGCTGGCCGCCATTGCCGAACAGCCGGCCAGGCCCGCGGTGTTTCCCTGGGGTGTGCCGGTCGTGGGAGTCCTGCTGACCGGGGCCTTCGTGCTGGCGCTGGGGGGCGTGTCCACCAGCGCGTTCAACCTCGTACTTGGACGCACGGGCGACTTCGCGCGTGAGTCCGTCCAGTCGATGTTCGTCCTGGGATGTCGCGCGCTGGTCGCACCCCTCGTGTACATGGGGCTGGCCGGTGCAGCGGCGGGCGTCGGCATCAGCGCCGTCCGCCTGGCGAGCCGCCTCCTTGCCCGATTCGTCCCCCGTGCCTGGCGCCCGACACGCCTCACTGCGCTGCTCCTCGGTCTCGAGCCCGTTTTCCTGCTCGATCTGCTGGCCGCCATCGGCGTGCTGGCGGTCGCTGGACTCGTGGGCCTCTCCTGGGAGCGCCTCTCCGCGCTCACGGCGAGTATCAGCACGTCGCCCCTGGAGCAGGTACAGACCATCCCCAAGGCCTACGACACCGAGTTCTTCCTGCAGGCGCGATCGCTCGAGGTGTTCGTGCTGCTGTACGGTTTTGCCGCCTACGGCGTTTTCTCTCGTGTGGGGGCCGCGGCAACCAGGGTTCCCTGGCGGACCGGCTTGGCGGTGGCCGCCGTGCCCGTCCTGGCGTTCCTGCTGCTGCGCGGCATCCCGTACCGGGTGCTCTATCAGAACCAGGCGGAGCGGGTGGACCACGCCGCGGAGCGCTGCTACCGGATCGGGGAGCGTCAGGACGCCGTGCTCCTGTACTGCCCGGACGCGCAGCCGCCGCGCAACCGCGTCGTGGCCAAGGGGGACCCCGATCTGCGCCCCCGGGGTGTCATTGAAAGCATCTTTGCGCCCCCGGGACCGGAGACCCCGTGACCGGTGGTCGCGCTGGAGGAGTTCGTCATGAGGCTACACACGTGGACCAGGCTGCTGCTGGTCCTTCTCTGTGCCTGGTCGAGTCAGATCGGTGTGGCACACGCCTACGACTGGGACTTCCTCGACAAGCTGAGTGGCCCGGGCAGGTACCAGGGTTACGGCATCGCATGGCGGTTTGCGTGTGGTGCCAGTGCTCCCGCAGACCTGCACGCCCGGCTGGTCGCATTCCAACGCGCAGGGCTGGCGCCGGGCAGGCTTGGCGAGTTCCTGGGCCTCGACGTGGGGCCGCTGGCTGCGAATCCGGCAGGTGAGGGCGCGTTGCCAACCAGCGCGCTGGATGCGGCGCGGTTGCTGGACACCGCTGAGTTCTCAGGGAGCGAGCGCAACAGCGGATCGTGGCAGTTCCTTCGGCCGTGGGGCCGGGCGTCCGGGCTGATCGTCAATCGGTCCACTGCCCATGAGCCCCCGCTCGAATTCGCGCCCGCAGAGCCTCTTCCTCAAGGGCAGGCCCAGAACGCGAGAGTCTCAGTGCTCGCTGGCCAAGATCAGGGCGCGAACTCGGGTGTCCTGGTGCCTGGAAACGCGAGGGACTGGTTCCGCTGGCTCCAGCACGCCGAGTGCGACGCAGACGCTGCCGACAAGTACCTGACGCTCAGCTATCACCGTCAGGGGAGCGTCACGAACACGCTCTTCGAGGACGAGGAGAGCTCGGGGCATCAAGTGTTCATCCATGAGGTGCGCGTGCTCTACTCGCACCGCATCTTCAAGTTCCTCGACCTCAGTGCGGGGGCAGGTCTCGCGCGCTTCAATGGCGACGACTTCAACACGTTCACCAGGGTGCTGCTCGTGCCGTTCAGTCTGGACTTTGCGCCCGTGGCAATCTGGGGCAACGAGCGGAGCCAGTGGCGGCGGGGCTTCAGGTTGAACTTCTCGCTCAGCGACTATCTAGGCGGCTTCGACGCCAACGACTTCTGCGCGCCCGACAGGTGCACCGGCGCAGACCCCACATACCGCGAGCGATTCGAGATCGTGCCGCGAATCTCAGTCGTGCTCGACCCCATGGCCTTCCTGAAGTGACACTAGAATGGCGGAGGAGGCACGATGAACCACCGCGCCGCCGGATTCCACCCGCCGACTCCCGGGCGCTGGCTTTTTGCCGTGCTTTTCGTTGGGCTTAGTCAGGTGGCTCTGTCTGCCCAGGTGAACGTGGACCGGTTGCCCATCGACCTCGATCGTGTCGAGCGCCAGTTGAAGCGCTCGAGCGAGCGCGAAGAGGTCGATGGTCTCCGTCTGCGCTTCAGCGTCGAGGTCTACGCCCGCGCGCCGCGCGTGGAGCTGTTCGCACCCGACGAAGACCTGCAGCACGGTCCGGTGCCGTTCTCGGCCCCGACGCATCAGGAGTTCCTGCAGCACGTCACGCCCCGCGAGTTCAGTTCGCCCGCGATGAACTTCGCCGCGCTGCTGCGACTCCTGATGCAGAAGCGCAGCACGCCCTGACACCACGCGCGCGTGCGTCCGTCCGCACAGCTCGACTGTTGTACACTCGCGCGCATTCATGCGCGCGAACCTGCTCAGGGAGACGAGGCGTCTCCTGCTGCGCCCTCCGCTGCGCGCCGATGCCCAGGAGATCTTCGAGCGCTACGCGTCGGACCCGGCCGTCACGCGGTATCTGAGCTGGCCCACCCACGCGACCCACGACGACACGTCCGCCTTCATCGACTTCAGCAACGCCGAGTGGAGCCGCTGGCCTGCGGGTCCGTACCTCGTGTTCTCGCGGCAGACCGGAGCGCTGCTCGGCAGCACAGGGCTGGCGTTCGAGACCCCGTACCGCGCGTCCACCGGCTACGTGTTCGCGCGGGACGCGTGGGGCAGGGGATACGCGACCGAGGCACTGCTGGCGATGGTGGACCTGGCGCGCGAGGCCGGCGTGCACCGCCTGCACGCGCACGCGCATCTCGACCACGTGGCGTCACGCCGGGTGCTCGAGAAGGGCGAGTTCGTGTTCGAGGGCGTGCTGCGCGGACATACGGTCTTCCCCAACCTCGGACCAGCCCCGCCCGACGACGTCGCATCCTACGTACGGCTGCTCGGACGCCCGTAGTGTGACCGTTCGCTGCACGCCGTGTCCGTACTCCGCCGACACGCATCTTGGGGCCTCTGGCCGTGTGCTATGGTCGTCGCGTCCACCAGTACATCCGCAGCGATGAGAGCACGCCTTCCCCCCTGTGTCCTGCTCCTGCTCGCCGTCTTCCTGGGGCCCGGCTTGGCCGTGGCCCAGCAGGTGCCGGCGCCTCAGGCCATGCCCGGGGAGTGGGTATACAGCGTCAGGCGAGGGGATACCCTGACGGCGATCGGCCGGGTCTTCCTGGCCAGCCCCGGTGACTGGCCGCGCCTGCAGCAACTCAATCGGCTCTCACCCGACGCGCAGTTGCGCACCGGCATGCCGCTGCGCATTCCGTTCGCCTGGATGCGCCAGCAACCGTTGCCAGCCGTCGTCTCCGATGCGGGCGGCGACGGACGGCTGGAACGCGCGAACGGGACGGCGGCGCCGCTTGCCCGCGGTCTGCAGATCTACCCTGGGGACGCCCTCGTGACCGGGGCCGGCGGCAGCGCCGCCGTCACCTTCGCGGATGAGTCGAGGTTGCTGGTGGCCCAGGAGTCGCGCGTGGTGTTCGACGTCCTGAGTGGCTTCGGTCCCACCGGCATGGTGGATACACGGCTGCGTCTCGAACGGGGCCGCACGCAGCAGGACGTCACCCCGCGGCGAGGCCGCTTCCAGATCTGGTCACCAGGCATCCAGACCACGACCAGGGGCACCGAATTCAGGACCGGCTTCGACCCGCAGTCCGGTGTCGGCGTGGTGGAGGTCCTCGAGAGCGCTGTGGATGCGGCCAACGCGCTCGGGACGCAGGCCGTGGACGAGGGCTTCGGGACATCGGCCTCGGCGATCGCCGCCCCTGCGGCTCCGGTGCCGCTCCTGCCCGCGCCCGTGGCGGACACGGCGGGCGTGGTGCGCCGTCTGCCCTGGCGCCTCGAGGTGGCACCGGTGGCCGGCGCCGCGGCGTACCGTGTGGAGGTGGCCCCCGACGCGTCCTTCAGCCGTCTGCTGTTCGAGGGCGCGTCGTCCACCACCCTCTTCGGGGGGATGGGTCTGGCCGATGGCTCGTATGCCTTTCGCGTCCGAGCCGTGGACGCGGCGGGTATCCAGGGGCGCGATGCCGTGGGGCTGGTGACGATCGACGCACGGCCCGAAGCTCCCTTCCAGACACTGCCCGCCGAGAACGCCGTCGTGCGTGCTGGCCGGCCCGCCTTCACCTGGACGCAGCCGTTCGGGGCCGACGCGTTCCGCTTCCAGCTCGCGGCAGGCGGGGCGACGACCGACGCGTTCGAGCGGCCACTCCTGGACGTACGCGTTCCGCCGGGCGCGACGTTCGTCCCCGAGGCGGACCTGGCGCCGGGGGCGTACCGGTGGCGTGTGGCCACCATCGACCCCACCGGGGAGGGGCCGTTCTCCGATCCCTTGCCGTTCACGCTGGCGGCCCTCTCGGCGAGACCCGAACTCGACGCGCCTGCCGTCATGGCGGGCGAGGTGGTGGTGCGATGGGCCACGAGCGGCCCAGGCGCGCGCTATCAGCTGCAGGTGTCGGCATCTCCGTCCTTCGAGCCGGTGCTCGAGGAGCGCATGGTGGACGAGCCGACCTTCACCTTCGCCCCCGCCGTGCCCGGACGCTACTACGTGCGCGTGAAGACCATCGAGATGGACGGCTTCCACGGAGAGTTCGGGAGTGCCCAGTCCTTCGACATCGTCCCGGCGCCCAGCCGATCCTGGCTGCCCTGGGCGGCGGTCGCCGCTGCCGCAGCCGCCGTCCTGCTCCTCCTGCTTCGATGAGCGCGACCCGGACGTGGACCGTGCGACTCGCGCTTGCGGCGGCCCTGGCGGTCGCGGCGGCGACGCTCGTACCCCTCGACTGGCTGTGGCGGGTGGACCTCGGTATCTACGATCAGCTGCTGCGCGGCGGCTTCAGGGACAACCCGCCGGCCGACATCCTGATCGTCGCCATCGACGACACCAGTCTCGGGCGTCTCGGCCCGTGGCCCTGGCCGCGTGACACGCATGCGACGGTGGTGGACCGGCTTGCCATGGCCGGCGCGCGGGCGGTGGTCTTCAACGTGACCTTTGCCGATCCGGGACAGGACGGGGAGGACGAACGCCTGGCCGCCGCGCTCGCGCGCAGCGGCCGGGTGGTGCTGCCGGTGGAGTTCGAGGTGTCCGCGTCCGGTGCGCCCATCGAGCGACATCCGGTGGACGTCCTCACCACGACCGCCCGTGCGCTGGGACACGCCTATCTCGATGCCGATCGCGATGGGCTGGTGCGGACGATGTACATGACAGCCGGCGTCGGGACGGCCGTGTGGCCCGCCCTGCCGCTCGCCGTCCTGCAGATGATCGAGCCGGCTCGCTGGTCCGAGCCGCCGGGCGAGTGGAGTGCCGCCGAGGTCGAGTCGGTGGCATGGGTGCAGAACAACCGGATTCTCATCCCGTTCCGCGGGCCGCCCGGGCACTTCCGGAGTGTCTCGGCCGCAGACGTGCTGGACGGCGCCGTTCCGGAGAGCTGGGTGAGGAACGCGATCGTGCTGGTCGGCGTGACCGCGGCCGGCGTGGGCTCCCAGATCGCCACGCCCGCGACCGTGGATGGCCGGGCGATGCACGGCGTGGAGCTGCTCGCGCAGGTGGTGGACGGGTTGAGGAACGGCCGCGCGGCCGCGTACTTGTCGCCCGGGGCCACCGCCGCCACGACGGCGTCGTTCACCGCGCTCGTCTTCCTGACCCTCTTCCTTCCGGGTGCCCGGCTGCTCGGAGCCCTCTCCGGTCTGGCGCTGCCGGTCGCCCTCTCCTACGGCCTGCTGTCCGCGTATCAGCTCTGGTTCACGCCCGCGCCCGCCATGGCCGGCGCCGTGCTCGCGACGGGCACCGCCCTCCTGTTCCATCGGCGTGACCAGTCGCGCCTGACGGAGCGGGAGCGGCTGAGGAGCCAGGCGGTGCTGGGCTCGGTGGACGAAGCGGTGATTACGACCGACGGCGACGGCCGGGTGGACTACGTCAATGCCATCGGCCTCAGGTGGCTGGGGGTGTCGCTCTCGCTCGTGCGTACCCGTCCTGTGGATCAGGTGATGACCCTGCTCGATGACGCCGACCGGCGGATCGCGGTCGAGGAGATTCCCGAACTCGAGTCGGTGGAGGCGCGCCTGGTCGGCGCCGATGGCGGCCGGCGCATCGTCCGGGCGTCCGCCGTGCGCATCGACGGGGCCGACGGGCACCGGCAGGGGCTCGTGATTGCCCTTTCCGGCGAGTCCATCGCACGCTGGGATTCCGGGGCCTACGACCGGCTCACCGGCCTCATCAGCCGCAGCGCGCTGCACGGCTACCTGGCCCGCGCCATCGAAGACGCCCGCGGGACGGGGAAGCGCGTGGCGGTCGTGATGCTCGACATCGAGCGGCTGCGCGACGTGAACATCACGCTCGGCACGGCCGCCGGCGACTACCTGCTGCGGGAAACGGCATCCCGCCTCCGGCGCGCGGTGATGGGGCGTGGCCTCGCGGCACGCGTGGGCGGCGACGAGTTCGGGGTGGTGTTCGGCGATCTACGCCTCGGCGACGACGCCGCCTCGCTCGGTGCCAGCCTGCTGCGGGCGTTCGACGTGCCGCTCAGTGTGAAGGGCACCGAGATCCGGATGACGACCAGGCTCGGGGCGAGCCTGTTTCCGGGCGACGGCGACGACGCCGAGACGCTGCTCCAGAAGGCCGATACCGCCATGCGCGCCTGGGCCCAGCAGGGGGCCCGTGGCTTCCTGCTCTACAACGAAACGATGAGCGTGCCAGCCCGCGAGCGTCTCACGCTCACCCAGGCGCTGCAGGTGGCCGTCGAGCAGCGCACGCTGGAACTCGCCTATCAGCCCATCTCCGACCTGTCGAGTGGCGACATCGTCGGCGTCGAGGCGCTGGCGCGCTGGCGCGACCCGGTGCTCGGCCTGGTGCCGCCGTCCACCTTCGTGCCCCTGGCCGAGGAGATCGGCCTCATCGACGACCTCGGCGCCTGGACGCTCGGCGAGGCCTGTCAGCAGGTCGCGCGCTGGGAGCTGGTGGGGCTGACCTCGCTCTGGGTGTCGGTGAACGTGTCGCCGCGACAGTTCCTGCAGCCCGCGTTCCCGGCGACGGTTCGCCACGCCGTGGAGCAGGCGGGCATCAGCCCGTCGCGCCTGGTGCTCGAAGTGACCGAGACCGCCTTGCAGGATGTCGAGCGGGCCGTGGCCATCCTCGACGAGATCCGCGCACTTGGCGTGCGCGTGGCCCTCGATGACTTCGGCGTGGGTTACTCCTCACTCTCGCACCTGAAGCAGCTGCCGGTGGACATCGTGAAGCTGGATCGCTCGTTCGTCTCGGGCCTCGACGCGGACGGCCCGGACCGCACGATCTGTCTGGCCGTGCTCGCCCTGGCCG
>JABFRY010000133.1 GCA_013140955.1 Acidobacteriota bacterium | reverse complement strand
GCCGTCCCTGGCACGGACCGGACGCCGTCCTCCCGCGCCAGGACCTGGTGGTAGACCGCCTCGTACCCCTCGACCATCCGCGCAACGTCGAACCGGTCCTCGAAGCGCCGCCGCACCTGGCCGCGATCCATGGCCAGCACCCGGGGGAGCCCTTCGAGCAGGGCCTCCAGCGACGCGAACACGCCGCCGCTGACACCGTCGTCCACAATTTCGCGCACCGCGCCGCGATCGAGGGCGGCCACGGGAGTGCCGCACGCCATCGCCTCGATGAGCACCAGCCCGAACGGCTCGTCGGCCTGCACGGGGTACAGGAGCGCACGCGCGCCGCCAAGCAGCGCCACCTTGCCTGCGTGGTCCACCTCGCCGGCGAACACCACCTGCCGGCCGTCCACGAGCGGGCGGACGTGCGCGTCGTAGTAGTCGTTCTCCGCCGCCGCCAGCACCAGCCGCACGCCGGCGCGCGTCGCCACGTCGATGGCCTGAAGCACGCCCTTGCCCTCGGTGAAGCGGCCGAGGAAGAGGACGTAGTCGTCCGGCTGCGCGCGGACCGGAAACGCGGCGGGGTCCAGCCCGTGATGGACGACGCCGGCCACGTGGAGCCCGGCCAGGCGGGACGCCTGGTACGCGGAGATGGCGACGAATGGCGCAGCCGGGTACCTCGCCCAGAGCGCCACCTCCGACGGGTCCGGATCGTGGTGGAGGGTCTGCACGAGCGGCGTCGCACAGAGACGCGAGAACGCCAGGGCCATCGGCCAGTACATGGCCTGGCAGTGCACCAGGTCGAAGTCCGCGGCGCGCTCGACCGCGGCCGCCACGTTGAACAGCTCGCACGCCTCCCACGGCCACAGCGACAGGTCCTCTGCGTAGCCGCGTGGGAACGTCGCATGCAGGGAGGCCGTCGTGCGGGACGTGCCCGTGGCGAAGAGCGTCACGTCGTGGCCGCGCGCGACGAGGCCGTCGGTGAGCTGGGCCGTCATCAGCTCCACCGAACTCGAGCGCGGAGGCGGCACCGACGTGGCGACCGGACCGACCTGCGCGATCCGCAGCGGCCGCCCTACCCGCATGCCACCTCGAGCAGCGCGGTCAGGACGCGCGACGCCTCGAAGTGCTCGCGCGCGATCTCGGCAGCGCACCGCGCATGCCGGTCCCGGTCCGCCTCGATCCGGGCGAGCCCGTCCACAGCCTCGTCAGGTGTCGAGAAGGCGAGGAGCCCGGTGCCCGCCGGCAGGTACGCGCTCCATCCGGTGTCCTGCACGAGGGCCGGACGCCCCGCGGCGAGGTAGCACTCGGTGCGATCGCTGAACCAGCCCGAACGACGGGAGACGTAGGCGTGCTTGGCCACGCCGAACTCGGCCATCGATCCCTGGATGAACGCGCGGTAGTCCCACGGGGAGCGCGAGACCTGCATCGCGTCCACGGTGTGCCAGCCGTGGGCCTGCAGCAGGTCGCGCGGACCGTTGACGGCCAGCTCGAACCGCGCCGGGGTGCGCGACGGCAGGTCGAGCAGCTTGAGGAATTCCCGATCCTTGTTGCCGTCCACGTCGGTGAAGCTCTCGATGCGCCAGGTCATCACCGTGGTGAAGCGGTCGCCCGCGGGGCGCGGCGCCGCCCAGTGCTCGATGGTGACCGGCTGCCAGGTGTGGTGCCAGGTGAGGCCGCTCGTGGGCACGTCGCAGGCGGGCGTTCCGATGTTCGCCCCGAACGTGAACAGCCTGTCGAACCCGCGGAAGAACTCGACGTACCACGGCTCGCCCTTCGCGATGGCCAGCTGCGTGAAGACCGGATCGGAGTCGACGAAGACCTTGCGGGGAATCCGCGCGTACTCGTCGCGCCAGAACCAGGAGCCACCCGACAGGTTGATGTAGAGGTCCGCGTCGCGGCAGAAGCGCAGCACGTCGTCCTTCGACATCCCGTGATAGGTGCCGTCGTAGTTCACGAAGCTCCAGTGCCGGCCCAGGCCGAACGGGTCGAGCGCCTGATGGATGTAGCGCGTGCCGTAGCCCGGGTCGAGCGAGATCGCATCCTGCTCGGGGTCGTAGATGCACTCGCCCGTGTCCTCGATGTAGAGCACCTCGTGTCCGAGGGCCCGCAGGCCGAGCAGGTACATGAGCGAGCACCAGGTGACGCCACCAAACGGGTAGCGGGCCACGATGCCCGCGAAGACGACCTTCATCCCGCGGCCTGGATCAGTGCCTCGATGGTGGCGGGCTCGTCGAGCGACCGTCCCACGCGCAGCAGCTGGCACATCCGCCGGTACAGGTCGCTCGAGGCGAGCAGTTCCTGGTGCGTGCCCTGCGCCATGATGCGGCCATCGTGCAGCACGAGGATCCGGTCCGCATCCTGGATCGTGGACAGGCGGTGCGCGATCACGAGCGTCGTGCGCCCCTGTCGCAGGCGGCGCAAGGCGGCGAACACGGCCTCCTCAGATAGCGCGTCGAGCGATGACGTCGGCTCGTCGAGGATCAGGATGGGCGCGTCCTTGAGCAGGGCCCGCGCGATGCTCAGGCGCTGCCGCTCGCCACCCGACAGCGCGGCGCCCGCCTCCGACACGGGCGTGTCGTAGCCCTCCGGGAGGCGCATGATGAAGTCGTGCGCGTGTGCGGCCCGTGCGGCCGCTTCGACCTGGGCGTCGCTCGCCTGGAGGTGTCCGTACCGGATGTTGTCGGCCACCGTTCCACCGAACAGGACGGGTTCCTGCAGCACGATCGCGATGCGCTCCCTGAGCCCGCGCAGGCCGTAGCGGGCCACGTCCACCCCGTCGATCACCACGTGCCCGTCGGTGGGGTCGAAGAAGCGCGGCACCAGGCTGGCGAGGGTGGACTTGCCCGCCCCGGTGAGCCCCACGAGCGCCACCATCTCGCCGGGCCTGGCTACGAAGCTGATGTCGCGGAGCACGGGCACGTCGGGGCGGTAGGAGAAGCCAACGTGGTCGAAGCGAATCTCGCCGGTCAGACCCGAGGCGTCCACGGCTCCTTCGGCGTCGAACGCCTCCGGCGCGTGTCCGAGCACCTCCCGCACGCGGCGCGCGCTGGCCACGGCGTTCTGGAGCGAGCCCACGGTGTGCGCGATGGCCGAGAGGGGTCCGTAGACGGCACCCAGATACGCCACCACCACGAGGAGCGAGCCGAGGCTCAGCTCGCCCCGCAGCACGTGGATGCCGCCCATCACGAGCACCAGCGCCGTGCCGGCGAGGGTGAGGGCGGTGACCACGAAGGTGAAGAGCGACTCCTGCCAGGTGTAGCGGAGCCTGGCCCGCATCGTCTCGTCCCCGACGCGGGCGAAGC
The DNA here is from genome assembly GCA_013140955.1 of Acidobacteriota bacterium. Taxonomy (GTDB): domain Bacteria; phylum Acidobacteriota; class Vicinamibacteria; order Vicinamibacterales; family UBA2999; genus JABFRY01. The sequence continues at coordinate 989 of JABFRY010000133.1, read as the reverse complement.
GCTCGAGTTCGTGGTCCTCGCGGGCAAACCCCTTGACGACCTTGATCGACGACAGCACCTCGTAGAGCCGCTCGACGAGGCCCGACTCCAGTTCCTTGACGCGCTCGGCCCGGTCCACCATGCGGGCCGAATAGAAGCGCAGGCTCGCGTAGAGGAACGGCACCACGGCGAGCGCGAGCAGCGCGAGCGCGGCGTCGAGCCGCAGCAGCACGGCGAACATGGCGACGAGCGTCAGGCCGGAGGTGGCCAGCGGCAGCCAGCCGCTCATCACCAGGTCGTGAATGCAGTAGGCGTCCGACTCCAGCCGGTAGACGGAATCGGCGGTGCGGGCCGACAGATGGTGTCGCAGCCCGAGCGCCTGCAGGTGCGAGAGCAGGCGGCGGCGCAGCGTGTAGACCATGCGCTGCCCCGTGTCCACCTGCACCTGCGTGTTCGCCATGGACACCGCCTGCGCCGCCACCTGCAACAGGAAGCCACCGGCGACTATTGCCACGAGCAGCGCGACGGGCGAGGGGCCGAGCGTCGCCTGCACGAGGTCGGCGACCGCCGGCGGCAACGGCGCGCCGGCCAGGACGTTGTCCACGACCAGCTTCATGGGCCACGGCGCGAGCAGGCCCAGGATCACGTCGGCCAGGGCCAGGCCGCCCAGCCAGACCACCCGTCCCCGCCAGGGTGTGAGAAACGAGAGGGTCCAGGCGAACAGCGACATCCGCCTACGTGACCTTCCGTCGCCGTGGCGTGGCGGCCTCCACTGGCGCCGGCTCGGGGGCCTCGCGCAGGCGCACGGCCGAGAGCGCCCCGGTGTCGCTGGCCACGTACAGCCAGCCATCGGGCCTGTACGCGAGCCGGGTGGGCGACACGAACTGGCGGGGGCCTCCCACCGTGGCCATCAGTCCACCGGGCAGCACCACGCGCACGCTGCCGTTGTGGTAGTCCGCGATGTACAACGTGACGGCGCCGCCCGACGCGGTGGCCAGGGCCAGGCCCGC
>JABFRY010000382.1 GCA_013140955.1 Acidobacteriota bacterium | reverse complement strand
CTCCGACATCGCCCAGAGAACAACCCTCGGCCCGAAGCCGCGCCGGGGGCATAATGACGAAACCGTGCGCATCATCGACCGCTACCTGGCCCGAGAAGTCCTCCTGCCGTTCGGCATCGGACTGGTAGTGTTCACCTTCATCCTCATCCTGCCGTTCCTCATCGGGCAGGCAGAGGCCCTCATCACCAAGGGCGTCTCGGCCTCGGTCATCCTTCGGGTCCTCGTCACGCTGCTCCCACAGGCGCTCGCGCTGACCATTCCCATGGCCCTGCTCCCGGGGCTGCTCGTGGCCCTCGGGCGCCTCTCGTCCGACCGGGAGTTCGTGGCCATGCAGGCCTGCGGGATCAGCCTGTCGCGACTGCTCCGCCCGGTGGGGGCCCTGGCCCTCCTGGCGTGGGCCGCCACGTCGTACGTGATGCTCGTGGCCCTGCCGTCGGCGAACCAGTCGTACCGGGAGATCACCTACAACGTCGTGGCAGCGCGCGCCGAGGGCGAGGTCAAGCCCAGGGTGTTCTTCGAGGACTTCCCGGACCTGGTGCTCTACGTTCGGGACGTTCCCCCGACCGGCGGGTGGAATCAGGTGTTCATGGCCGACAACCGGCCCGGCCAGACTCCCGCCGTGTATCTGGCCGAGCACGGCCGGGTGCACCTCGACCGGGAGCGGCGGACCGTCGAGATGGTGCTCGACAACGGCTCCCGGCATACGGCGCAGCCAGATGGGCCGTACGAGGTGGTGACGTTCGACAGGCTCACCCTCAGCCTGAATCCGGAACTGGTGTTCCCGCGCACGGGTCCGCAGAAGGGTGAGCGGGAGATGTCCATCGCCGAGCTCCGGACCCGGTCTGCCGAGCTCGAGGCGTTAGGACAGCCCACCCATAGTCCGCAGATGGAGATTCACAAGAAGTTCTCCATCCCGGCGGCCTGCCTCGTGTTCGGCCTGCTCGGCCTGGCGATCGGTGCCACGAACCGGCGTGAGGGGTGGACCGCCAGCTTCGTGCTGGGGCTTGGCGTCATCTTCGCCTACTACGTGCTGCTCTGGCTGGGCCAGGCCCTGGCCAAGGGACAGGCCGTCTCCCCGTGGCTGGCGGTCTGGCTGCCCAATCTCGTCCTGGGAGCGCTGGGAGCGCTCCTGCTGATCCGGCGCCGGAAGTCGGCCGACCAGCCGCTCCTGTCCCTAGCCGCGCTTTCCCGGCTTTTCCCGCGGAGGGGGAACGCGGCGCACGCGGCCCGCCGCACACGCCCGGTCGGTCGTGCGCTGGCGTGGCTGCCCGGTCCGAGTCTGCTCGACCGGTACGTCGTGACCACCTACGTCCGGGTCATGCTGCTGGCAGCCGCCTCACTGGCCGGCCTCTTCTACATCGCCACGTTCCTGGACCTCTCGGACAAGCTCTTCAAGGGGCAGACGACCTGGAGCATGCTGGGCCTGTTCTTCTGGTACGCCACCCCGCAGTACGTGTACTACGTGGTCCCGATGGCCGTGCTGCTGGCCGCGCTCGTCACCATCGGCCTGCTGACGAAGAATTCCGAGCTCATCGTCATGAAAGCCTGCGGCATCTCCCTCTACCGCATTGCCCTCCCGATGCTGGCGGTGGCCCTGCTGGCGGGCGGCCTGCTGTTCGCCCTCGAGGAGAGCGTGCTGGGACCTGCGAATCGGGAGGCCGGCGCGATCCGACACCAGATCAACGGGGGCTCGCCACAGGCGTTCGGTGTCCTCAGCCGGCGCTGGGCGGTGGGCAGCGACGATGCCATCTATCACTACACGGCGTTCGATCCGGACGCCCGGACACTCACGGGCGTCACGGTCTACGGATTCGCCGACAGCATGGCCAGACTCGCCAGCCGCACATGGATCGAACGCGCGGCCGCGGTGGAGGAAGACGCCGCCGACTGGCAGGTGTCCGACGGATGGCGGCGGGAATTCGAACGGAGCGGCGACACCGCGGCGTTCGAGCCCCTGGGGGCCCGCCGGATGACACTCGAACCGGTCTCGTTCTTCTCCACCGAACGTCCCGACCCGGCGTTCATGAGCTACACGCAGCTCCGGCACTACATCACGCAGCTGCGGGCCAGCGGGTTCGATGTGAGCCAGCAGCAGGTCGCGCTCGCCCGGAAGATCTCCTTCCCCTTCGTGACGCTCATCATGACGCTCATCGCCGTCCCCTTCGCGGTGACGACGGGGCGGCGCGGGGCCATGTACGGCGTCGGCGTGGGCATCGTGCTGGCCATCTCCTACTGGACGGCCATCAGTGTCTTCGCCGCGCTCGGAGGCGGAGGCCTGGTGGCACCGGTGCTGGCCGCGTGGGCTCCGAACCTGCTGTTCGGCGCAGGTGCCGGCTACCTCCTGCTCACGGTTCGTACTTGAGCGCGATCAGCGCACGAGGGCCACGTCATCGACCCATACGCGTCCCGCGGAGCCAATCCGCGTGTTCACGGTGTCCACCACCAGCATCAGCGAACTGACGTCGACGCCCGACAACTCGTCACCGGACCCGGCGACCCGCGTGAGGCCTTCGAACGGAATCACCACGTCCACCGGCATCTCATCCAGGTACACCGACCGGTTCCACCGCTCCTCCACCCCGTCCCGCAACCCACGCAGCTGCACCGATACCCGCATCGGTTTGTCCGCGCGCGCCGAGAACCTCAAGCGGTCGAACTCCGGCAGGCGGGCGGGCGTGGGAAGGACCAGGGCGACATAGGGGCCTTCCGACTCACGGCCGGACAGCGCGTACCGGAACAGGACCTCGGTGCCTCCGACATCCGCCACCACGTCCACGGCCCCCTCGGCACTCGCCCGCCGCTCCACGCGCCAGTCCACCACACCCTCGTCGGCGAACAGCGTCAGCGACTCCGTGATTGGGGAAGTCTGCTGCGGCGCGACGCCGACCTCGGGGAGGCCGACGTAGACAGGGTTGGAGACCAGCCACGGCACCGGCGGCTCCCCGGGGGCACCGGGAAGACGAGCCTCCGCACGGTACACGGCGCGGACGCCCTCGGCCGTATAGGTCAGGGACGTGCCCTGCGCCGTGGATACCGTGTCGCCGTCGCGCACCAGGACCAGCGTCGCCTCGGGGGCTCCGCCCCGCACCGTGATCGACACGGGACCGCCCAGTGGCAGCACGTCCCCCCCCGCCGCCACATGCTCGCCGCTGGCGACCTGGAGTTCCAGGACGCCCGGGCCAGCCAGCGCGTCGACAGCCGAGACCACGTGTCCCGCCGCGATGGCCGCCAGCACCGCCTGCGCGTCCACGACGGGGTCCAGCGTCAAGGTGACACCGGGCAGCGTCGTGACGAATGCGGGGAAGACGGACGCGTACGACGGAAACGGCAGCGTCAGCGCAGAGTCGAAGGGCTCACCCACGCCGCGCGGCCCCAGCCGTGCATGGGCATCCGCGCCGGCTACGCCCACGACCTGGCGTGTCCGGGTCAGTCCATCCCATCGACGCAAGGCGTCCTCGGGCCGATCGAGCAGCCGCGCCACCGACTCTGCCGGTCTGGCCGGGTACGTGAGCAGCGCGCTGAGCATCGCCCGCCACGACTCGTCGCGCCACTGACTGTCGCCGTTCAGCCACTCGAGGCCGTCCACGGGCAGGTCCCAGTCGTCCCACCGCAGGTCGGCCTTGGCAGACTCGGGATGGGCCGCGATGGTGAAGGCGCCCAGCCGCCGCACGTCCTGCACGACATCCCGCGCTTCCCCACCGAGTGGATACGGGGCAGGGGGAAGGCCCAGCGCGACGACGTGCCCCTGGTCGGTGCTGATCTCCACCGCATCGATCAGCAGGACGCCCTCGACGTATCGCGGAGCGTCGGACGGTCGCATGCCGTCGCCGTGGTCGGTCAGGACCACGAAGTCGAGGTTCGCCTGTCTGGCCGCGCGTGCCACCGCCTCGACGCTGCCGGAGCCGTCCGACCGCACCGTGTGGACGTGCATGACGCCCCGGGGCGCCGGCATCCCCGCCGGGGCCTCCAGGACCCGCCGAGCGGGAGGCAGCACGGCCACCACGGATACCGCCGCGGCCGCCGCGGCCGCCAGGGTCAGCCGGCCGAGCACGGACACGGCCTCCCCCGTCTACGCTCGCGGATGGAACTGGTCATACAGCGCGCGCAGTCGCTGCTCGAGCACGTGCGTGTAGATCTGCGTGGTGGAGAGGTCCGCATGTCCGAGCATCAGCTGGATGGCTCGAAGGTCGGCACCCCTTTCGAGCAGATGAGTAGCGAAGGAATGGCGAAGCATGTGCGGGCTGAGTGCCGCCGGCAGGCCCGCCTGCATGGCGTACTGCTTCA
>JABFRY010000227.1 GCA_013140955.1 Acidobacteriota bacterium | reverse complement strand
GTCGGGCGAGGACGGCCGCCAGGGCCCGTCTCGGGTTGCCCGTCGTGTCCGGTTGACCCCAGGCCCCAGGCGTCGGCCGTCCTCGCCCGACGGCCCGGTCCCACCCCTCGACCGCGCATACTGGTGCACGCCATGACGACATCCCCCGAGCTCCGGTACGACTTCGCCAGCGACAACACCGCCGGGATCTGCCCCGAGGCGTGGGGGGCGATGGAGCGCGCCAACCGCGGGCGCCTGCCCTCCTATGGTGACGACCCATGGACGACGCGTGCGGCCGACCTGCTGCGCGACGTGTTCGAGCGCGACTGCGACGTCTACTTCGTCTTCAACGGGACGGCGGCCAACGCACTCGCCATCGCGGCCTTGTGCCAGAGCTATCACAGCGTGATCTGCCACGACGTGGCCCACCTCGAGCGGGACGAGTGCGGCGCCACCGAGTTCTTCTCCAACGGCACCAAGGTCCTGCTCGCCGGCGGCGCGGGTGGTCGTCTCGACCCTGCGGGCGTCGAGCGCCTCGTGACCGCACGGCGCGACATCCACTTTCCCAAGCCGCGGGTCGTCAGCCTGACCCAGGCGACCGAGCTCGGGACGGTCTACACACCCTCGGAGGTGGCGGCCCTGTCCGACGTGGCCCGCCGCCACGGCCTGGCCGTCCACATGGACGGCGCCCGGGTCGCCAACGCCGCCGCCGCCCTCGGGGTGCCGCTGCGTCGCTTCACGTGGGAGGCCGGCGTGGACGTCCTGTGTTTCGGCGGCACCAAGAACGGGATGGCCGTGGGGGACGCCGTCGTCTTCTTCCGGCGCGAGTTGGCCCAGGAGTTCGACTACCGCTGCAAGCAGGCGGGGCAGCTCTGTTCGAAGATGCGGTTCCTGGCGGCGCCCTGGGTGGGCCTGCTCGAAGGAGGTGCGTGGCTGCGCAACGGTGCGAGGGCCAACGCGATGGCGGCCCGCCTGGCCGAGGGCGCGGCAGCGCTGCCGGGTGTCGAGCTTGCCGCCCCGGTCCAGGCCAACGGCGTGTTCCTCGACCTGTCCGACACGGTGGCGGCGGCGCTGCGGGCGCGCGGCTGGGTGTTCTACAACTTCATCGGGGAGCGGGGCCATCGGTTCATGTGTGCCTGGGACACCAGCGAGGCGGTCGTCGATGCCCTGCTCGCGGATCTGCGGGCCGTCACGGCGTAGGCCTCCCGCTACCCTCTCCTCACTGCCTGCCGAGCGCGCGGCGAAGCTGCAGCGGACTGTTGAGGAACCGACGCTCGACCACCAGGAAGTAGGCGAAGCCCGCCGCACAGGCGAGCCCGATGATCACTGCGGTGCTGACACCCGGTTCGCCTACTCCTCTCCTGCAGGGACCTCGCGCCGCAGCGCGTCGAGCCACACGTCGGCGCGGCCGTCGCTCGGCGCGCGCCAGTCGCCGCGCGGCGAGAGCGAGCCGCCGGAGCCCACCTTCGGCCCGTTGGGCATCGCGGACCGCTTGAACTGGCTGCTGCCGAAGAAGCGCGTGAGGAACCCCTGCAGCCAGTGCCGGATGGCCGTGCGATCGTACCCGATGCGCTCGGCGGCGGGGACCTCCTCGGGCCAGTCGCCCGTCGCGGGGTCCTGCCAGGCATGCTCGGCCAGGAACGCCACCCGGCCGGGTCCATAGCCGAACCGGCTCACGTAGTAGAGGAAGAAGTCGTGCAGCGCGTAGGGACCGAGCACCGTCTCGGTCTCCTGGCTGGGGCCGATCGCCCCCGCCTCGCCCGGCACCAGCTCGGGAGAGAACGCGGTGTCCACGATGGACTGCAGCACGGTGCAGACGGCCTCGTCGAACTGCCGCGTCCGGATCACCCACCGGATCAGGTGCTTCACCAGGGTCTTCGGCACCGATGCGTTCACGCCGTAGTGCGACATGTGATCGCCGACGCCGTACGTGCACCACCCCAGCGCGAGTTCGCTCAGGTCGCTCGTGCCGACCACGAGCGCCCCGTGCAGGTTGGCGAGTCGGAACAGGTGCGACGTGCGTTCGCCCGCCTGCACGTTCTCGAAGGTGATGTCGTGCACCGCCTCACCCCTGGCCGCCGGGTGGCCCAGGTCGGTCAGCATCTGCTGGCACGAGGGCCGGATGTCGATTTCCCTCCCGTCCACGCCGAGCGCCCGCATGAGGCCGAGTGCGGCCTCTCTCGTACGCAGGCTCGTCGCGAAGCCCGGCATCGAGTACGCGAGTACATGTGCCCGCGGCAGACCGAGTCGCTCCATCGCGCGGACCGCCACGATGAGGGCGTGCGCGGAGTCGAGGCCTCCGGAGACCCCGATCACGACTTTCCGGATCCCGGATGCCGACAGGCGCGTCGCGAGCCCCTGCACCTGGATGTCGTAGGCCTCGTGGCACCGCTCGTCACGAAGGGTCGGGTCGCTCGGCACGTAGGGAAACCGCTCGACACGCCGCCTGAGCGGCACCGGATGCGCAGGCACCTCGAAGGGGACCGCGATGCGCCGTACGTGTGCGCCCGGGCCCGTCAGCGCCGCGGCGGCATCGGCGAAGGTGGTCATGCGCATGCGTTCCTGCGCCAGCCGGCTGACGTCCACGTCCGACAGCAGCATCCGGGCCCCCGTGGCGAACCGCGCCGTCTCCCCCAGCAGCTGGCCGTTCTCGCAGATCAACCCGTGACCGTCCCAGGCCAGGTCCGTCGTGGATTCGCCCTGTCCGGCGCCCGCGTACGCGTAGGCGGCCAGGCACCGCCCGGACTGCGCCGTGCAGAGCAGCCGGCGGTAGTCGGCCTTGCCGATGGTGACGTTGCTGGCCGACAGGTTCGCAAGGACGGTGGCGCCCGCCAGCGCCGCCGCCGTGCTGGGCGGCACGGGCACCCAGAGGTCTTCGCAGAGCTCGACATGGACCGTGCAGTCGGGAATGGACGCGAAGTCGTACACCAGGTCGTTGCCGAACGGGACCGTGGCGCCGAGCAACGAGATCTCGGTGGAGCGCGCCTGGCCGCCAGGGGTGAACTGACGACGCTCGTAGAACTCGCGGTAGTTCGGCAGGTAGGTCTTCGGCGTCACCCCGAGGATGCGCCCGCCGCGCAGGGCGACCGCGCAGTTGAAGAGCCGCTGATCGACGCGCAGCGGCACACCAACGAGCCAGAGCGCGTTGCACGCGGCGCTGCCCGCCACCACCCGGGCGAGCGCCCCGACGGCGGCCTGGAGGAGCGCCTCCTGCTGGAAGAGGTCGTCGTTGGAGTAGCCGGTGAGGCCCAGTTCCGGAAAGACCACGACCGCCGCGTGCGCAGCCTCGGCCTCACGGGCCATCGCGAGGGTCCTGGCCGCGTTCTCCTCCGGGTCACTGAGGCTCACGGGCGGGATACAGACGGCAACGCGGACGAATCCGTGGCGGTAGATCGAGGCGAACGGCGACCGGTGCATGCGCTGCCGATTGTATCCCCCGCGCGGCCGCGGACCAGCCCTTGGGGCCTGCCGCGGGCGCCCTCCTGGCAGGCCCTGGGGCGTCCCGGAGCCGCAGGCTCTGTGTTAAGGTCGCCAATCGTGACACCAGGATTCACCTGACAGGAGGGTTTCCCTTGAGACAGAAGACACTGTGGCTCGCCGCCAGCCTCGCATTCGTGACACTGGGATGCGGTGGAACGCCCACGGCCACCAGCGTCCTGGAGGACGCGCAGGAGGCCATGGGCAATCCCGACACGATCCAGTACTCCGGCACGGGCGTGAACGCGTTCTTCGGGCAGGCGCTCATCGCCGGCGAGGAGTGGCCGCTGCGCGACCTCGCCGGGTACACGCGCACGATCAACTACGAGCAGCGCTCCGCCCGTGACGAGATCAACTTCGCCCAGCCGGTCTTCGGCGGGCAGCAGCAGGAACAACTCGTCAGCGGCGACAGCGCCTGGAACGCCGGGCCCAACGGGCCGGCGCCACAACTGGCCGCCGCCGAGGAGCGGCAGTTGCTTATCTGGATGACGCCCCACGGCTTTCTCCGGGGTGCCATGGCAGACGGTGCTGCCACGCTGACGCCGGCAGAGGGCAGCAACACCGTCACCTTCACGGCCCTCGGCAAGTACCAGGTGGCCGGGACCATCGACGCCAACAACCACGTCACCAGCGTCCGGACCACCGTGGCCAACCCGGTGATGGGCGACATCGCCCTCGTGGCGAACTACTCGGGCTACATGGCCTTCGACGGCGTCCAGTTCCCGACCCGCATCGAGATCGAGCAGGGCGGCTTCCCGTTGTGGCAGCTCGATGTCACCAGTGTCACTCCCGGCGCCCCTGCCGACTTCCCGGTGCCATCGTGGCGCCC
>JABFRY010000279.1 GCA_013140955.1 Acidobacteriota bacterium | reverse complement strand
GGATGAAGAGGATGAGGACGGCTGCGCCGATATGGGTCGCGACCGACACGCTCAGCGCGCGTCCCATGCGCTGAGCCTCGGCAGGAGCAGCATCGAACAACTGGCGCACGGGGACGTGCCCGTCAGAGGTGGCGGGAATGCGCTGCTGCCCGTTCCCGGGCACCGACTCCGACGCTTCTGGTTCTGATGACACCGGATGCCTTCCCGCGCGGCGCGGCCTGCCCATTGTCCTCAAAGCGGTCGAGGCGACGCAACTGCAAGTCCGATTCCTTCGCACCAGGCGCCGGGCGCGACGTGCGGCGCCCGCATGCAGGAGCCGCGACGACCGGAGCAGGAGACACCCGCCATCCCCCGACAGACGACCGGCGACGCATTGGAGTCTTAGGACGCTGTCGGCCAGCTGCCGGTCGCCGTATCGGCGGCACCCGCGGACAGCAGCACGCGAAGGGCATCTGTCGCCGCCGGCTCGTCGCGAAGATGAGCCGCCACGATCACATGCCCCTCGTGGACGTCCCGCTCCCAGCGTGTCGCCTGCTCTGCCGGCACACCGGCACGTTCAAGGGCTCCCGCCACGCTGCCGGCCAGATGCCCGGCCGCTTCAGCCAGCCCCGCAGCCAGCGGCCCATCTGCGACGATGGGACCGATACCGGGCAGCACGACGGCAATCGCGGAAATGAAGTGCGCTGCCAGCTCTCCGAGCCTGGATGCCCGGTACGAATCCTCGATGTCGGCACCGGGCGAGGCATCAGCGGATTGGGCCAGGCGTCCCTCCTCGTCGTGATTCCTGGCCACGATGGACACCAAATCGTGCCCCACGCCGGCGCTGCGCAGCTCTCGCGCCGCCCGGGCAGCTCCGGATGGATCCCCGAACAGGCCCAGTACTATCGGATGCCTCATGTCTCGCTCACTCCCCTGCCACGGCGTCGTCATGCCGGGCGGCTACGTGCCGCCCCTCCAGCTCTCGTACGGCTTGCCCCCCAGCGGGGGGCCAACGCCGCCCCATGGTACAATCCGACCTCACCCACCGGAGCACATGCTGTTCTCCGACCAGGGCACGGTGCGCACGCACCGTATGAACGAAGGTGATGTATGGGCCGCATTGGCATCCCTGAGCTGCTGATTATCCTGACGATTATCATCCTGATCTTTGGCGCCAACAGGTTGCCGGAGATCGGCCGCGGCATTGGCAAGGGCATCCGGAACTTCAAGGACGCCACGAAGGACGAGGGTCAGGAGAAGTCCTGACGGCTAGCGCCGGCCCTTCTTTCCACGTGTTCCCTGGGCGCGCTCCCGACGGCCCGGCCGCTGGGTGCGCTTCCGCTCCTTCTTCGACACCGTCCGCCCCCGCACACGCCCCGTCGGCACCGTAGCCCGCCTGACGGCTTCGAGGATTTCGACCAGCCCGAAGTCGATCTGACGCCGCTCCCGATCGACCCGCACGACCTGTACGGCCACACGGTCGCCCAGTCGGTAGATCCGCCCGTGGTTCTCGCCCTTGAGCAGGTGCTGCGCTTCGACGAACCGGTAGTAGTCGTCACCCATGCTCGACACGTGGACGAGACCGTCGACGAACGGGTCGGCCAGTTCGACGAACAGGCCGAACGGCGTCACGCCGGTGACGAATCCGACGAACTCCTCTCCGATGTGGCGGGACATGAAGCGTATGCGCTTCCACTGCAGCAGCTCCCGCTCCGCCTCGTCAGCCCGCCGTTCGGTGTCCGAGCTGTGCCGCGCCACCTCGGGCAACTCCGTCGTGAGCGCCTCGAGGCGATCGGCGTCAGGGGCCCCGCGCCTGCGCTCCCGAAGCAGGCGGTGCACGATGAGATCGGGATAGCGGCGAATCGGCGACGTGAAGTGCGTGTAGGCCTCCGCCGCCAGGCCGAAGTGCCCAAGGCTGGCCGCGTCGTACCGCGCCTTCTGCATCGTCCGGAGCATCAAGGCGGCAATCGGGCGCTCCTCCGGCGTGCCCCGGATCCGTTCGATGAGCCGCTGGAAGTCCTTGGGTGTCGCGAGGTGGCCGCTGGCCGGCAGGCTGTGGCCCAGCCCCGTGACGAACTCCTCGAAATCCGCAACCTTCCTGACGTCGGGCGCCTCGTGTACGCGATGCAGCGCGGGCATGCCGGCGTCCACCAGGTGCGCGGCCACCGTCTCGTTCGCCAGGAGCATGAACTCCTCGATGATCCGGTGCGCCACGTTGCGCTCGCTCGCGACAATCGACTCGATCTCTCCGGACTCCGACAGCGTCACGAGCGCCTCCGGCAGGTCGAAGTCGATCGAGCCACGGGCACGGCGCCTCTCGTGGAGGACCTCGAACAGCGTGTGCATCAGCTCGAAGCGAGGCACCAGCTCGGCATACTGCGCGCGCAGCACGGGATCCCGATCCGTGACGATCGCGTTCACCGCCGTGTACGTCATACGCGCATCGCTGTTGATGACGCCGTCGTGCAATTCGTAGCGAACGACGCGACCACGGCCATCCACTTCCATCAGGCACGACTGCACCAGTCGGTCCACCTGTGGCTTCAGGCTGCACAGTCCCGTTGACAGCTCGGACGGGAACATGTGAACGGCCTGCTCGGGAAAGTACACCGACGTACCGCGGGTGAAGGCATCCCGATCGAGGGGACTGCCCTCGCTGACGTAGTGGGAGACATCCGCGATGTGCACGCCCAGCCAGAAGTGCCCATTCGGCAGCCGGTCGATGGTGATGGCGTCGTCGAAGTCCCTGGCGTGCTCGCCGTCAATCGTGACGGTTGGCTCGGCCCGGAAGTCCGTCCGCCCCGCGAGGTCACCCGCTGCCACCCCGGAGCCGAGCCGCACCGCTTGCGCCACGGCGGCAGGATCGTGCGCCTGCGGGATGTGATGACTGTGGAGGACGACCTGCAGGTCCACCCCCGGCTGATCGAGCCGCCCGAGCACTTCCACGACCCGTCCGAGAGCACCCCTGGACGGGCTCGGCCAGCGCACGATCTGCACGACCACCATGTCGTGTGGCCTGGCGGCTCCCCAGTCTGCCCACGGCACGCTCACGTCGCCGACGACCTTGGGGTCGAAGGGTGTGACGAAGCCCAGTCCGGCTCCCTCGACATCGAAGCGGCCAACCAGCGTCTGGTGCGCCCGTTCGAGTGTGCGGATGATGCGTCCCTCCACGCCCCTGGCCGATGGGCGCTCGGTCCGGACCACCACGCGATCGCCGTGCATGGCATCACCGAGCCCGTGCGCGGGGACATAGATATCCGGGGACGAAGCAGGCGGCTGCTGCTCCAGGACCACGAATCCGAACCCTCCCGCGTTCATGGAGAGCCGGCCCACGCTCAGGTCCATGCTCTGCGGCAGACCGTAGCGCTGGCCGCGCACGAGCACGAGCTCGCCCTCCCGTACGAGGGCATCGAGCTGCCGCTTGAGCGTCCGGCGATCCTCAGGCCCCGTCGAGAGCAGTCGCTCCAGTTCGCGGAGGGTGGCGGGATAGCTCGCCACGTCCCGGATGCGAGCCAGCAGATCCAGATGCGAGGACATGTCGCTCACGCGTCGGTCAGCGCGTGCGGCCCGCACGTCGACGAGAGGGCCGGCACGGGCACCAGCAGCGTCCATGCCGAAGGCATCCGCAGGAACCAGGCAGTTTCGATGATCAGGAAGGAACGGGGAGGGAACGACCGGGGACGGATGACTGACGAGGCACTCAGTGCACGCGGGTCCGCTCGGACCACGTTGCGACGCCGGCTATCGCATCGAATTGCCTCAGTAACCGGCTGACGACCTGGCCCGCGTTGGCATCCTCGCACCAGTGATCCAGCTCCTGCATCGCTCTCGCGAGCGCCTGTTCGGCGGCGCTCATCGCGCCCGCCGAAAAGTGTTCGCGCTGCTGCTCGAGGCAGCGCTGACACTTCAGGAACTCCTCGCGGTAGAAATCCGACAGGGTCCGGAAGACCGGATCGGGCATCGGACGCGAGTCGGTCAGGAAGCGTGATGCTCGGCTTCTGAGCACAGCCATCTGAAGGTCGAGTGTAGCCACCGCCGGGGCGCGGTGTCAACGGTTCACACGGCCTGGCGGGCGGCGACGAAACCACCTGCGGCTCCAACCACCATGCCGCCGAGGATGAGGTACGCCCAGTACACGGGGGGCAGAAACCCGACCGGGAGCCCCTCGAGCACCTGCGCAAGCGCCGTCCCGTACAGCGACCGGACGAGCGCGAAGCCGGCACCGAGGACCGCAAGCGCAGCCAGAGCGCCCAGTCCCCCCTGCAGGACGCCTTCCGCAACGAACGGGCCGCGGATATAGCCAACGGGTGCACCCACGAGCTGCATCACCTCGATCTCGTCCCGCCGGCTGTAGAGGCTCAGCCGCACCACGGCCGCCACCGTGACCGTCGCCGCCAGTGCCATCAGGAGACCGAGCAGGAACCCGAGTCGTCGTACCACGTCCAGGCCGGCGGCCAGCCGATTCAGCCAGTCCCGGTCGTACTGCACGTCCACGACTCCGGGCAGCGTGATCAGCTGGCGCGCGAGCGCCTGCAGCGCAGCCTCCACGCCGTCCCCGGGGGCGAGGCGCACCTCGACCGATGCAGGAAAGGGGTTTCCGTCGAGGCCCTCGGCGAGCGGGGAGAGACTCGAGAACCCGTCGCGAAACCGCGCCAGCGCTTCCTGTTTCGACACGTACTCGCGGCTGGCGGCGATTCCGCTAACGTCGATGGCGTCCTCGATGGCACCACGCTCGTCCGACGTGGTGCCATCGTCGAGGTAGACGGACAGTTCTGCCGACGACGACCACTCGTCCAGCCAGCGTTCCACATTGGTGGTGAACAGGAGCACGGCGGCGAGCACGGCCACGGCCAGCGCGATCGCCGTGACGGAGAACAGGGTGGACGTGCCGCTCCGCACCAGGCTCGTCCAGCCCTCGCGAAAGGCGTAGCGGATCAGCCTCACATCACCTCCGCGATCCGTCCCTGATCGAGATGCACGGTGCGCCGCCCCACGAACCGAATCAGTTCACGATCGTGCGTGGCGACCAGGACGGTCGTCCCGCCGGCATTGATCTCGCGGAACAGGTTCATGATCTCGAGCGACAGATCCGGATCGAGGTTTCCGGTCGGCTCGTCCGCGATGAGCAGCGCCGGATCGTTCACGAGCGCACGGGCAATGGCCACACGCTGCTGCTCGCCGCCAGACAGTTCCTCGGGGAAGGCGCCGATGCGATGCTGGAGGCCCACCCACTTGAGCACTTGGAACGCGCGGCGATGCTGCGCGGCGACCGGCACACCGAGCACCTCTGGCACGAAGGACACGTTCTGCAGGACCGTCCTCGAGGGCACCAGCTTGAAGTCCTGGAAGACGAACCCGATGCCCCGGCGGTACTCCTGAATGGCCGGCCTCGACAGCGTGGCCAGGTCCTGCCCGTTGACGAGCAGCTCGCCTTCGCTCGCCAGCTCCTGTCGCAGGAGCAGGCGCAGCAGCGTCGACTTCCCCGCCCCGGACGGTCCGGTAATGAAGACGAACTCGCCCTTCTCCACGGTGAGGGTGAGGTCGCGCAGGGCGTAGACGCCCCGGTGGTAGAACTTCGAGAGATGGCGTGTCTCGATCACGCGGTCTGCTCATCCGGCGACGAGGACAGTGACTGGAATGGAATGCGCGGAGTATATCTCACTGGCTCGTCTCCCCCGCGGCCCGCGGCTCACCCCTGTTCGAGCGCCTGACGCAACAGCTGATTGGCGAGCTTCGGGTTGGCCTTGCCGCCGGTCCCCTTCATCACCTGGCCGACGAGAAAGCCAAAGGTGGCCGCCTTGCCGGCGCGATACTGCGCGACCGCGTCCCCGTTGGCGGCGAGCACCTCGTCGATGACGGTGCGCAGCGCCGCCTCGTCACCAATCTGTGCGAGCCCCTCGGCAGCGACGATGGCGTCGGCCGCCGCCCCCGTCGCGTGCATGCGGGCGAAGACATCCTTGGCGATCGAACTGCTGATTGTGCCCCGATCGATGAGCTGGATGAGTCCGCCGAGGGACTCGGGCGACACCGCCGCCTCCCCGATTCCCTCACCACGTTCGTTGAGCACGCGCAGAAGCTCGCCCATCACCCAGTTGCTCGCGGCTTTCGCGTTGCCACACGCTGCGACCGTCCGCTCGAAGTACGCGGCGAGGCTGGCCGACTGCGTGAGGACGCCCGCATCGTAGTCGGGCAGGCCGTATTGGTCGACGAACCGGACCCGACGGGCTGCCGGCAGTTCGGGCATCGATGCCCTCACGGCTTCCACTCGGCTGGCGCCCACGACCAGGGGCGGGAGGTCGGGCTCGGGGAAGTAGCGGTAGTCGTGCGCCTCCTCCTTGCTCCGCATCGACAGTGTTCGGCCGGCCGAGGAGTCCCACAGGCGCGTCTCCTGGAGCACACGGCCTCCGCGGTCGAGCACGTCGGCCTGGCGCTCGATCTCGAATTCGATGGCCTTCTGGAGGTACCGGAAGGAGTTGAGGTTCTTCACCTCCACCTTCGTGCCGAACGCGTCACGACCGGCGGGGCGAATGGAGACATTGGCGTCGCACCGGAGACTGCCCTCTTCCATGTTGCCGTCGTTGACGCCGATCCAGACGAGCACGTCGCGCAGGCGCGTGAAGAACTCCGCGCCCTCCGCGGGCGTGCGCATGTCCGGCTCCGTGACGATCTCGATGAGCGGGACACCACTGCGATTGAAGTCCAGGTACGTACGACGCTCGGAGTCGAGAAATCCCTCGTGCAGAGACTTGCCGGCGTCTTCCTCCATGTGGATGCGCGTGAGGCCCACCCACCGCTCTGCGCCGTCAACCGTGAGGCGGAGCCCCCCACCGAGCGCAATCGGGCGTTCGAACTGAGAAATCTGATAGCCCTTGGGCAGGTCCGGATAGAAGTAGTTCTTGCGGGCGAAGATGGAGGTGGGCTGGACCTCGCACCCCAGCGCCAGCGCGGCGCGAAGGGCGAGGTCCACCGCCTCGTGATTCAGAACCGGGAGGGCCCCAGGCAGCCCGAGACAGACCGGGCATACCTGGGAGTTCGGGCTGGCCCCGAAGCGGGTGCTGCAGCCGCAGAACGCCTTCGTCTGCGTCTGCAGCTGCGCGTGAATCTCGAGACCGATGACGGGCTCGTAGCGCACCTAGGCCTTGGGCCCCGCCAGCTTCACCGACTCGGCGACGTCGCCTTCGAACGCCTTGAAGTTCTGGACGAACATCCCGGCCAGCTTCCTCGCCTGCGCATCGTACGCCTCCGGGTCGCTCCACGTGCTCCGGGGGTCGAGCACCGAATCGGGCACGCCAGGGCACGCGGTCGGGACGTCGATGTTGAAGATCGGATGGCGCGCGTAACGGACGGTGTCCAGCTGCCCGCTGAGGGCCGCCGAGATCATCGCCCGGGTGTGCGCGATGCGCATGCGGACCCCGACACCGTACGGTCCGCCCGTCCAACCCGTGTTGACCAGCCACACCCGCGCCTGGTGCTTGGCGATCTTCTGTCCCAGCATCGTGGCGTACACGTTCGGGTTGAGCGGCAGGAACGGTGCGCCGAAGCAGGAGCTGAACGCCGCCTTCGGCTCCGTGACCCCCTTCTCGGTCCCCGCCACGCGGGCAGTGTAGCCGGAGAGGAAGTGGTACATCGCGGCCTCGGGAGACAAGCGCGCGATGGGGGGCAACACACCGTAGGCGTCTGCCGTCAGCATGACCACGTTGGTCGGGTGTCCCCCTTGCCCGGAGGGCACGGCGTTGTCGATGAAATCGATGGGGTAGGACGCGCGCGTGTTCTCCGTCAGGGTCGCGTCGTCCAGGTCGAGCGTCCGCGCGGCAGGGTCCATCACGACGTTCTCGAGGATGGTCCCGAAGCGGCGGGTGGTGGCATAGATCTGCGGCTCGGCCTCCGCCGACAGCTTGATCACCTTCGCGTAGCAGCCGCCTTCGAAATTGAATACCCCTTCATCACTCCAGCCGTGCTCGTCGTCGCCGATGAGGCTCCGGTGCGGATCGCTCGACAACGTCGTCTTCCCCGTGCCCGACAGGCCGAAGAAGAGCGCGGTGTCGCCGTCGCGTCCGATATTGGCAGAGCAGTGCATCGGGAGCACGCCTTCGAGTGGCAGCGAGTAGTTCAGGACCGAGAAGATCGACTTCTTGATCTCGCCCGCATAGCTGGTGCCGGCGATGAGCACGAGCCGCTTGCCGAAATTGACCAGGATGCAGACCTCCGAGCGCGTACCGTGACGCGCCGGGTCGGCCTTGAAACTGGGAAGGTCGAGCACGGTGAACTGCGGTTCGTGGATGGCCAGCAGGGCTGGGTCGTTCTCCGGCAGGAACATGTTCCGCGCGAACAGGTTGTGCCAGGCGAACTCCGTCACGACCCGGATGGGCATCCGGAACGCAGGCGCCGCACCCGCCCAGGCGTCGAGCGCGAACAGCTCCCGGTCCTGCACGTGCGCGAGCATGTCCTGATGCAGGCGGTCGAAGTGCTCGGCGTCGATCGGCCGATTGACGGCGCCCCAGTGCACGTGCGACTCGCTCGACGGCTCGCGCACGATGAACTTGTCGTTCGGGGACCGCCCGGTGTGCTGACCAGTCCGACAGACCATCGGCCCGTCGGCCGCGAGCGTGCCTTCGCTCCTGCGAATGGCTTCCTCGTACAGCGCCGCCGGACTCAGGTTCCAGTGGACGCGACCGGACCGCACGATACCAAGGGCCTGGAGGCCGTGCGCCCGCTCAACCTGCGTACTCATACGTGTGACTCCAACGCGGGCACCCTCACCGGTCCCCGCCCAAGACGGCCGCCCGGCGGCCGCGCATACAAAGAAAAAGGTACTGATCGTACTGGTGAGCTGGAAGGCAAGTCAACTTGGGAACCTGTCGGGGCGGGCGCGCGGAGGGCGGCAACCGGCCTGCAGGAAAGTGAAGTAAAGTATAACGCGTCAGGGGAGTAAACGGTTCCATAGTCCCGCCGTAATCACATGAGTGCACTGACGCCGCAGACGCACAGGTCTTCCGGGAACGCGCCACTGACGCGGGCTTCGGAGCTCGCGGCTGACGTGAAGGCCCTGATGGCCGCGGGAGACCGCGACCGGGCCTGTGCCCGGTTCGAGGAGCTGGTCGCGCAGCAGCAACGACGCGCTGTCCGGATCGCCTATCACTACCTGCGGGATGCGCACGACGCAGATGAGGCCGTGCAGGACGCGTTCGTCAAGGTGTTCACGCACATCGGATCCTACCGGGAAGACTACCCCTTCGAGGTGTGGTTCACCCGGATCCTGGTGAACGGGTGCCTGGACCTGCGCAAGGCCCGGGCGCGACGCCTCCGGTGGTCGGTGCCGATGACGACGACGCCCGACGGCGTGCAGGTGGACCCGCCGTCACCGGACCGGGGCCCGGAAGCCAGCTTGCTGTCCGGCGCGCGGGGCAAGGAGATTACCGCGGCGGTGGCGCGTCTGCCGGAGCGGCAGCGCACCGTGTTCACCCTGTGCCAGATCGGAGAACTGAGTACCTCCGAAGTCAGCCAGAGCCTGGGGCTCAGTGAGGCGACCGTGAGAGTACATTTGTTTCGGGCGGTCAGGAAGCTGCGCCAGCTGCTGGAGCGTTGACCATGTTCATCCGTTCTCGACATCTCGCCGACGACCGCATCGTGGATGCCTGCCTGGACGGTGCCCTGTCGGCGTCGGAGGCCGGACACCTGGACGCCTGCCCGGGCTGCGACGCACGACGCGCGGAGTTCAGCCGGCTGCTCATGGACGTGTCGGTTGCGGCCGCCGAGGGTGCGGATGAGGCGTTCCCCGAGGCCCGGCTCACACGCCAGCGTTCGCGGATCATGCAGCGCCTGGTCCAGCACGGGCAGCCGGGCCGCCTGCTGGCGTTCCCTGGGAGCGCGATCGAGCCCGCTCCCCTCTCGGCCCGGCCCCGACCTGCCACCCGCTGGATCGCCGCCGCGGCAGCCGCAGGACTCGCGCTCGGCCTGCTGGCCGGTCATTTGACCGATCGACTCACGCCCGCGAACAGCCGACGCGCGTCGCAAGCCGTGCTGCGCTCGCTCGGCGACACGGGTTCCGCGCAGTCTGTCGGCACTGTCCGCCAGCTGTCGGAAGAGGAATTCCTGTCTGAGCTCGACGCGGCAGTCAGTGGCGTGGGCTCAGATGCCCTGCGTCCCTTCGATGCCCTGACACCCCGGATTTCAGAAGTTGCGCTTCGCGAATAGAGTCCCCCGCGCAGTGCACCTGGGACCGCGGGGGGCCTGACGTGCCACCGCTGGTATTCCGGAAGGGGCTGGATCTCAAACACGAGGTGGCCCATCTCCTCGCGGAGAGCTACCACTCCGATTTCGTCGCTGCCGTTCGCGCTCAGGACCACCAGCACGCATCCGGACGCCTCACGGTGCACCTCGCCCGCGAATTCGGCTTCTGCTACGGCGTCGATCGGGCGATCGACTATGCCTACCAGACGTGCCGCCGGTTCCCCGACCGCCGGGTGTTTCTGACCGGCGAAATCATCCACAACCCGCACGTCAACCGCCAGCTCAGGGACAAAGGTGTCCGCTTCCTGACGGATGTCGAGGAGCAGGCGACAGAGATTTCCGAACAGGACATCGTCATCCTGCCCGCCTTCGGGGTTCCCATCGACCTCCTGACGCAGCTCGAGAGTCGGGGCTGCACCCTCGTGGACACCACGTGTGGTTCGGTCCTGAACGTCTGGAAGAACGTCCGCCGCTACGCGCGCGACGGCTTCACGTCCATCATTCACGGCAAGTTCTGGCACGAGGAGACCCGGGCCACGGCATCGCAGGCCCTGCACGCGGGGGATGGGCGGTATCTGGTCGTCCTGGACCGTGAGCAGGCGGGTATCGCCTGCGACTACATCCGCCAGGGCGGCGCTGCCGACGCCTTCCTGCAGCGCTTCAGTCAGGCGGCATCGCCGAACTTCCACCCGGATCGCGATCTGCAGCGGGTTGGGTGCGCCAACCAGACCACGATGCTCTCGTCGGAATCGCTCGAAATCGGCGAGATGTTCCGGGCGGCCATGACCGACCGCTACGGCGTGGCGGACCTGCCGCAGCGGTTCCGGACCTTCGACACGATCTGCAGCGCGACCCAGGACCGGCAGGACGCGATGACCGTCCTGCTCGACGAGCACCCGCTGGACCTGGTGCTCGTGCTCGGGGGCTACAACAGCAGCAATACGAAGAACCTGGCCCGGATGTGTGTGGGGCGGCTACCGGTCTTCCATATCGCCAGCCCCGACTGCCTGATCTCCGATTCGGAGATCGCGCATCGCCCCCCGGAGAGTGACGGCGAGGTCGTCACCACGGGATGGCTGCCTAAAGCCGGGCCGCTGGCGGTGGGGCTGACGTCGGGGGCTTCGACTCCCGACAATCTGGTCGCAGACGTCATTCACCGGCTGTCGGCCCTGGCGAACCCAATCTGACGCTCCGGGGCTCGCCCAGGTCGTCATTTTATTGACGGCCTCCGGCGAGCTGGTTCTCCGGCCCCGGCTGCCTGACCCTATGTTGTTGCGGGGGAACCAGTAAACGGGGGTTCAGCCGGGGTCGTAGAATCGGGTGGTTCACCGAATGACTGCAATGACGATACCCGTACGATTCCTCACGCGCATCGTGGTGGTCGCCTGCTTGGCCTGTGTCTGTCTCCTCGCGCAGGCGACCCTCTCCGCCCAGGGCTTCAAGTGGTGGATGGACGAAGAGTTCATCCGTGAACTCGGGCTGACGCAGGAGCAGACCGACTCACTCGAAGAAGTGTTCCAGGCGGCCCTCCCCTCCTTGCGTCTCCAGATGCGGGCCCTCGACCACGCCGAGGACCGCTTCGAGCGCCTCGTGGCCGATGCAGACGACGAGGCGGTGATGGATCACGTGGCGGTGCTCGAGAGCGCCAGAGCTGAACTCAACAAGACACGGACGATCATGCTGCTGCGGATGCGGAAAGTCCTGACCGCCGAGCAACGGCTTTCCATGACCGCCCTTCAGCAGAAGCGCGACCGCGAGCGAGTACGTCGCGGACGCCCCTAGACGGCCTGTTCAGGCCGCAGAACATGATGACGATACGCTTTCGCCTCCTGGCCGGCCTGCTGCCGGCCCTTCTCGCCGTGGGCGTCTCCGCCGCCGGCGCACAAGACCAGGCCGTGTCCGATCGCGCACGGCTCGACGCCGTCGCGCGCGAGGCGGCCCGCCAGTTTGCGGCCGCACGCAACGAACTGGACCAGACCCGGCCGACCGTGGAGCCGCCACCGCCAGGGCAGCTCGTCAACCTGACCGTGGACGAAGCCACCGCCAGGGCGCTCGAACGGAACCTCGATATCGCGGTCGAGCGCCTGAATCCTCAGACGTTCGACCTCGCCATCGCCCGGCTCAGAGCCAACTTCCTGCCCACGGCGACGTCCACGTTCGCGCAGCGCTCGCAGGTGAACGCGCCCACCAATCAGCTGAACGGCGGCACCATCGTCACCAACGACACCTCGACCTACAACGCCGGATTGCAGCAGCAGTTGCCCTGGTTCGGCGGAAACTACTCCCTGCAGTTCAACAATTCGAAGCTGGTCACGTCGAACATCTTCGCGAACTTCAACCCGACCATCAATTCGGCGTTCAGCGCCACGATTACCCAGCCCCTTCTGCGCGGGTTCATGATCGACAACACGCGCCAGCAGCTGCGGGTGACGGCCATCAACCGGGACATCTCGGAGGTCCAGCTGCGTGGCACGCTGGCCACGACCCTGGCGGCCGTTCGCAACGCGTACTGGGAGCTGGTGTTCGCCTCTGAATCGGTCGACGTCGCGCGACGGTCGCTCGCCCTGGCCGAGAAACTCGTCGAGGACAATCAGGCCCGTGTCGAAGTCGGCACGATGGCACCCCTCGATGTCGTCCAGGCGGAGGCCGAGGCCGCGACCCGTCGGCAGGCGCTCGCGCAGGCCGACGCCACGAGGCAGACGGCAGAGCTCGTCCTCAAGCGCCTGATCGTGAACGGGACCGACGACGTGCTGTGGGGGGCTTCGCTCAATCCCGTGGACCGTCCCACGTTCGACCCACAGCCGCTGGATGTGGAGGCTGCCGTCCGCAGGGCGCTCGACAACCGCACCGACATCCAGCAGGCGCTGCGCACCATCGACGCCAACGACGTCACGCTGCGCTTCATGCGCAACCAGACGTTGCCCTCACTCGACCTCGTCGCGCAGTACACGGCTCAGGGCCTCGGCGGTACCCAGTTCATCCGCCAGGGCACCGGCCTTGGGAGCACGGTGATCGGGACGGTTCCCGGCGGGTTCGGCGATGCCCTGCGCACCCTTTCTGGACGCGACTACCCGACGTGGCAGGTGGCGTTCAACCTGAGCTATCCGCTGGGCTCGAACGCGGCCGAGGCCCAGTACGCACGGGCCCGCGTCCAGCGGACCCAGTCTGCGGCGCAGCTCCGCGCGCTCGAGCTGCAGGTGGCCACCGACGTGACCAACGCGGCGCTCCAGGTCGAGAACAGCCTGCGGCGGTACGAGGCCTCGCTCGTTGCCCGGCAGCTGGCGCAGCGCCGTCTCGATGCCGAACAGAGCCGGTTCGATGTCGGCCTGTCCACGAACTTCTTCGTGGTGCAGGCGCAGCGCGATCTCGATACCCAGCAGAACACCGAGCTTCGGGCCCTGCTCGACTACCGTCGGGCGCTCGTGGACTTCGAACGGGTGCAGGAAGCCCCCGCTGCCCGCGGCGCCGCGGTGACCACCATCAACGCGGCCGGGGGCTTCTGATGCGGGGCCCGCAGACCACCACGCCTTCAGTCTGACGTCATGAAAAAGATCATCGTGTCCGTTCTCCTGCTCGCGGCCGTCGCCGGGGCCTACGTGTACCTGGGCAACCAGGAGA
>JABFRY010000550.1 GCA_013140955.1 Acidobacteriota bacterium | reverse complement strand
CGAGCGCTGAGTCCGGCGCCGCCCCGCAGCCGGACTCAGCGCTCGAACACGGCGTAGCAGGGCGCGCCGGGCTTTTCCTCGCGGCGGTGACGCACCCGAAGGCGGAAGCCCGACCCGCGCAGCGTCTCGTCCACGCTGGCCCAGTGCTCGTCGTCCACTTCGATCAGGATCGTCCGCAGGTTCTGCCCGCGGAGCGTCTCGGCGGCACCCGCCAGCACGCGCGGCTCGGCGCCGTCCACGTCGATCTTCAGGTGGTGCGGCGCCGGCAGCTGAAACTGGGCGCACAGGGCGTCGAGTGTGATCGCCAGGGTCGGCTGGATGTAGCGGGCCACCTGGCGCGAGCCGGTGTCTCCGGACCAGGCCTCGTCGTAGAGCCGGTGCCGGCTCTGCCCCGGATCGAGGGTGCGGTACTTGAAGCCCACGATTCCGGTGCGCTCGGCCAGCGGCAGCGGCACGGGCACGACGGCGCGGTCCAGGCCGTTCAGGTGGATGTTGTCGCAGAGCCTGGCAAACGTCGCGTAGCCGGGCTCGAAAGCCACGACCATCGCGCCGCAGTGCTTGGCCGCGATGAGCGAGAAGGTGCCCACGTTGGCGCCAATGTCGTAGAGCACCTCGCCGGGACCAATGTCCTGGATGAGCCACTCCACGGTCCACGGTTCCTTGGCGCAGGCACGCGACCGCCAGCGGCGTTCGGGTTCGGAGGTGACGTACAGGTCGATGTCCGAGTGCGGGAAGTCGAGCCGCGCCGTGGGTACGGCCGCGGCCGGGGACTCACCGTCAGGGCCTGCCAGTGCGGGGCCGGCCGGGGCGCTCGCACCACGGGCGGCATCGGGCGCCCACAAGCGGCGTCTGGTCACGAACGCGATCGCCGCCTTCAACACCCGTGCATCCGCCCGCGACTGTCAGACATTTCTGCGAGTGTACTCGGTCGCGCGGCAGGCCGCCCAGCCCGACTCACGGCTCGAGGCCCCTTGCGTGCGGACAGTCTCGCGCGACGCGCCGGCCGTCCTCAGGCACACGGTGCAGCCGGCGTGGCCTGCGCTACGGCGCCACGGTGGCGGCCAGTTCGTCGTAGTAGCGCCCCACGGAGCCGAACCAGGCGGTGGTGCTGACCGAGTCGTCCCATCCCAGGTCGGCGAGTCCGAGGGCCGTACGGACCTCCGGCAGCGTGTCCAGCTGCTCCTTGCTCACGCCGCGGCGCACCAGGGCGCGCATGCGATCGTTCATCGTCTGGAAGCGCACGCGATATGCCCGCACGTCGTCCTTCGTCATCAGGCGGCCGTGACCGGGAATCACGGTATCGAAGTCCATCTCGAGCAGCCGGTCGATGGTCCGGACGAACTCGACGGCGCTCCCGCCACCCGGGTAATCGATCACCGGCATCCCGTCGATGACGAGGTCGCCGGTGTGGACGGTGCGCAGGTCCGGGAAGTAGATGACGGTGTCGCCGCTCGTGTGCCCGCGCCCCAGCCAGCGCAGCTGCACCTCCACGCCCCCCAGGTGTACGGCCGCCTGCTCCGTGAAGGTGATGTTCGGCTCGCCCGGCTGATTGAGCCGCAGGAAGTTCTCGCGGATGCTGCGGTGTCCGATGATGTCCACGCCGAGCGTGGCGCGGACGTTGGCGTTGCCGCTCACGTGGTCGCCGTGGTGATGGCTGTTGAGGAGGTACTTCACCGGCAGCGCACTGACGGTGCGAACCTGGGCCAGCACGTCGCCCACCATCTCCGGGTACTTGTCGTCGATGACGATGAGCCCGTCAGGGGTGACGCGCACGGCGACGTCCCCCGGCTCGTGGATCAGCCCGTCGTCGGGTCCCCCGGGGCGGCAGCCCCGGGTCGTGCAGGGAAGGAACGGCCCCCGGATCACGTAGAGCCCCTCCTTCACCCGGTCGGTCCGCAGGGGACCCTGGGCCAGGCGTTCCACCTCCTGCCGGAGGGGCAGCTGCTGCGCAACGGCGGCCACGCCCAGCAGCACGAACGCGGCGAGCACGGACGCAATCAGGAGTGTGCGCATGCTGGGCATCCTCAGCGGCTCGCCGGCACGGGTCCGCCCTCGTAGAACCAGCGGACGGCCGTCTCGTCGGGACAGATGCGGCTGCCCGCGTCGCGGAGGTGCCGGGCGATGTCCGGCGTCATCCCGTCCTCGGCCGCGGCCCCCGCCTTCCCCTTTCGCACCATGGCCCCCGGCCGGAGCACGGGAAATGGCGCCACGGTGGACGCTTCGAACTTCCGGTCGTGCTGCTTCATCCAAGCGAAGGAGGTGTACTCGCGGATGGCCGCCCACTCGCGCTCCGAGGGATGCACGCCGATGAAGTCCGCGATGCGCTGCAGGGATCCGTCGTGATCCTTCTTCATGTCCGAGAAGTGGAGCAGGCGCACGTTGGACCAGTCGCGCAACGCCCACCAGGCCTGCAGGAAGCCGAAGAGCGCCCCCTCGAAGCCCATGCCCACGGCGATGTCCTGGTAGAAGGTCGGGAAGTCGGGCTTGACCAGCGCATCGTGCGGCACCCCCCACAGGTCGAACCACTCCGGCGCGTGTTGTTCCAGGAAGGGCTTCAGCGAGACGAGGGCCTCCTCGGGATCCCGGCACACCACCAGGTAGCGAACGTCGGGACCGGTGCCGGGCTCGATGAACGGCACGCCGGGCGGCGCCGAGTGCGTCTTGAAGGCGCGCCGCCGGGAGCGGTCCATCGCGTTGATCTCGCCGGCCAGCTCCTCGAGCGACACACCGGGCCTGGGCACGAACTCGATCCAGGGCACCTGCGCGTAGATGTCGGCGAAGTCGGCATCGCCGCCGGTCAGCAACTGGTGAACGATGTTCATCGTCCAGGTCGTGCCGCTCTTGGGCGGCACCGAGATCACGATGTCGCCGTCACGCCACTCGATCTGCTGCTGCAGCCCGGGATTGATCCACGGGGGCGGTCCCCCCTGCGCCTCTGGTGCGCCCATCGTGCGTCCTCCTGTGTATGCCGGTTTCGTGGCGCGATCGTCAGGCGCGCCGGAACGTGCCGAACGCCGCGCCCCGGTCGTCCACCACCGTGAGCCCCACCGGCGGGTTGTTGTACCGCCGGGGATCGTCCACGTAGCGCACCGACTCGTGCACCTGGTCGTTCCAGCGCACGATGCGGAAGGGCGCACCCTTGACGTCGAATTTCGAGGGCAGCGAAATGGGGCGATCGCGGTCCATCCGCTGGCGGTTGAGGGCGATCACGCCGCCGTCGAGGGGCAGGCCCGACGCCAGGCCCATCGCGTACATCCAGTTGAGCGGAATGCTCGACAGGCCGGGATTGGCGTTGCCGCCCCCGACGTCGGAGTGCACCCCGCGGAACCACACCTCGAAGAGACGGCCCTTCTGCTGCGCGTGCTGGACCCGCGCGTCGGGCCGGTGCAGCGGAAACGCGGGCCGTCGCTCCTCGAGCGACATGGCGTGATAGCACGCCACGACGTTGTCGGGCAGGCCGAGGTTCCAGCCGATATTCACCGCGTTGCCTGGCACGCCGAACGAGGGAACGGTGTCCCACAGCCCGAGAAAGCGGATGGACGCGCCGGCCGAGCGCCGGTGGCCCGGCACGTCCTGCGTCGCAATGCTGTTGGCGAAGTGGAGCGCGAGGGCCGCGCCTCGACTGAAGCCGACGATGTCGATCACCCGGTCGCCGGCATCGAAGTTCAGGCGGAGGGCCTCACGGGCCCGCGCGACGCGGGTATGGCCTCCCGCACCCGTGATACCTCCAAGCACCCGACCGAGGGCGCCGAGACGCGTGCCGACGCCCGCCTGGTAGATCTGGGTGCCCTGGTAGGCGTTGCGGAACCAGACGACGTTGGTGTCCTTCGACGTGTCCTTGCGGTGCAGGTTCCACGTGCCATCGAACGCATACAGTGCCATCGGGCTCCTCGGGAGGGGTCAGCGCCGAGGGCGCGACGACCAGTGAATCGTGCGGATGCGCCACGGGCCGTCGTCGCGCGTCAGGACCATGAGCTGCGCGCTGGTGAACGCCACCGGCTGACCGTCGAAGGTCCCGTCGTAGTCGGTCGTGGCAATGACCCAGGCGGCATCGCCCTCGAAGGCGATGCGGAGGGGACCGCGCGTCCCGTTCACCTGGCTCTCGAACCCGATGTCGGCAGGCAGATGGTTGGCCTCGTACTCGGCGCGCGTTTCCAGCCCGCCCGACTCCAGGAAGACCGCATCTGGCGCGATCAGCGCCATCGCGGCCGCCGCGTCACCGGCCTTCATGGCGCCGTAGAACGCCTCGACCGCCGCGCCCGACGAGGCCGGGGTCGCCGCGGCGTCCTGCGCCGGGGCCGGCTCCTGG
>JABFRY010000247.1 GCA_013140955.1 Acidobacteriota bacterium | reverse complement strand
ATCGAGGGTCGGCGACCCTCGCCCGCCGAGGCCATGGCCCGCCAGCGCACTCGGGCGCGGCGGCAGGTGGAGGCGCTCGTCGCCGATCGGGCCTTGCAGGTGATCGAGGCCCGCGCGCCGGGTGCCCTGCGGGCGCTCGCCGACCAGGTTGCTGCGCGACAGATCGATCCCGACGCCGCCGTCGAGGCCCTGCTGGCTCACCTGGCCCCCGCGTCGGCGGACCCGCCGCACCGAGGCGATGGTGGGGAGCCTCGCCCATGAAGGCGCGCCTGGACCACGTGGCGATCGCGGTGTCCGACGTGGAGCGCGCGCTTGCGTTCTACCGGGACGCGCTGGGCCTCGACGTGCTGCCCGCGGTGGACGTGGCCGCGGAGGGCGTCCGGGTCCGCTTCGTGCCGGGTACCCCGACTGCGATTGAGCTGCTGGAGCCCCTGGATCCCGCCACGCCGGTGGGTCGCTTCGTGGCGGCGCACGGACCAGGGCTGCACCACCTCACCCTCCGTGTCGAGGACCTCGATGTCGCCGTGGCGCGGCTGCAGGCCTGCGGCGCGCGGCTGGCAGGGGGCATTCGCGTGGGTGCCGAGGGGGCGCGGGTGGCGTTCGTCCATCCCGCCTCCGCCCACGGTGTCCTGGTCGAGCTGCGCGAGGACGGCGCGTCCCGGCCAAGCGCCCCCCCAGCCCTCGAGGTGCAGGCGATCGACTGGGGCGGGTTCCGGCTGGTCTCGCTGCACGACGGACTCATTCGCCTGGACGGCGGCGCCATGTTCGGGGTGGTTCCGCGCGTCCTGTGGGAGCGGCGAATGGTGCCCGACGAGCGCAACCGGGTCTGCCTCGCGATGCGGCCCCTGCTCATCGAGTCGGCGCGCGGCCGCCTCCTGGTCGACTGCGGCGTGGGCGATGCCCTGGATGCCCGTCAGGAGGGAATCTACGGTCTCGATCGGTCGCGGCATCTGGACCACGCGCTGGCGGCCGCAGGGGTGACCCCCGAGGCGATCGACCGGGTGCTGCTCACGCATCTGCACTTCGATCACGTGGGCGGGGCCACCACGCTGCGCGACGGTCGTCGCGTACCGCGCTTTCCGGCAGCCGAGTACTTCGTGCGCAAGGGGGAGTGGGAGGACGCCGTGCACCCCCACGCGCGCAACCGGGCGAGCTATCTGGTGGACACGCTGCGTCCCCTCGAGCAGTCTGGCGTCGTCCGTCTCTTCGAGCAGGACGGTGAGGTCGAACCGGGTGTCCGCGTGCACACGACCGGGGGGCATACCAGGCACCATCAGGTCGTGTACATCGAATCCGAGGGTCGGACGGCGGTGTTCGCCGGCGACCTGGTGCCGACGGTCGCCCACGTCGACGAGCCGTGGATCATGGCCTACGACCTGCACCCCGTCCAGACGCTGCGGGCGAAGACGCGCCTGTTGCAGGAGGCCATCGACCGGGAGTACCTGATATTCTTCGAGCACGACCCGGTCGTCTCGGCCGGGTACATCCGGGAGCGGGACGGACGTCGCTACGTGGAGCAGGTGCTCTAGACAGCCTCTCGGGCATGGGGCGCCGCGACGCCGCGCGATGCCCCGAGAGGCGTCCAGGGCCGTGCCGGCCGGCGCGCGCCGAACGATCAGTGGAGACCATGGACACAGCGCAAATCGGGATCATCGGTGGCAGTGGGTTGTACGACATGGCGGAGGTCACGGACCGGCAGGAGGTGCGCGTGACGACGCCCTTCGGCGACCCGTCCGGACCCTACACGCTGGGCACCCTGCGCGGACGTCGCGTGGCGTTTCTCGCACGGCATGGCGCCGGCCACCGCCTGCTGCCCAGCGAGTTGAACTTCCGGGCGAACATCTTCGGCATGAAGCTGCTCGGCGTGGACTTCATCCTCTCGGCCAGCGCCGTGGGCAGCCTCCGGGAGGACTACCGTCCCCTGGACATCGTGGTCCCCGACCAGTTCATCGATCGGACCCGGGGCCGCGTGAGCACCTTCTTCGGACGGGGCCTTGCCGCGCACGTCGGCTTCGCGCATCCGTTCTGCCGGGTCCTCAGCCGCATCGCGATCGACAGCGGCCGGCACGTGGGGGCCACGGTGCACGAGGGGGGGACGTACCTGTGCATGGAGGGACCGCAATTCTCGACCCTGGCCGAGTCGCGTCTCTATCGCACCTGGGGCGCCGACATCATCGGGATGACCAACCTCCAGGAGGCCAAGCTGGCCCGGGAAGCCGAGATCTGCTACACGACCCTGGCCCTGGTCACCGACTACGACTGCTGGCATCCCGATCACGATTCGGTCACGGTGGATCTGATCATCGCCAACCTCACGCAGAACGCCCGCACCGCACAGGCGATCATGGCCGCCGCCGTCGAGTCGCTGCCCGTGGCACGCACCTGCGAGTGCGCCAGCGCGCTCAAGTACGCGCTCATCACCCGGCCGGAGGCCGTGTCCGCGCAGGCCAGGACCGAGCTGGCGCCGCTCGTCGGCAAGTACCTCGGTGCCAACTGAGCGCGCATCGCGCTCCCCGATCCCAGAGAGTGTGACGTCGATGAAGCTGATCGTGACCGGTTCGATTGCGTACGACTACCTCATGTCCTTTCCAGGGAAGTTCACCGAACACTTCCTCACGGACCACCTGCAGCGGGTGAGCCTCAGCTTCCTGGTGGACTCGATGGATAAGCGGCGCGGCGGCTGCGCGCCCAACATCGCGTACACGCTGGCGCTGCTCGGCGAGCGGCCGTACCTGATGGGCGCGGCCGGCCAGGACTTCGGCGAGTACGGCGAATGGCTGGAAGCGGCCGGCATCGACACGTCGCTGGTACTGCAGGTGCGCGACAAGTTCACCGCATCGTTCTTCTGCAGCACCGACACCGAGAACAACCAGATCGCGTCGTTCTACACCGGGGCCATGGCCAACGCCGGCGAGCTCTCGTTCCGCACCGTCGGCCCGGTACGGCTCACGATCATCTCGCCGAACGATCCCGCGGCGATGGTGCAGTACGCCGAGGAGTGCCGCACGCTCGAGGTGCCGTTCGTGTTCGATCCCGGGCAGCAGTGCGCCCGGATGTCCGGCGAGGAACTGCGGGACGGCATGCGAGGAGCGCACATCGTCATCTGCAACGACTACGAGTTCGAGCTGATCCGCCAGAAGACCGGCCTGGGGGAACGCGACGTGCTGCGCGACGCCGCCGCGCTGGTCGTCACCCGCGGCGAGAACGGATCGACCATCTTCGTCGAGGACGGCCAGGTGGACGTCCCGGCCGTGGCACCGCAGCGCATCGTGGATCCGACCGGTGTCGGCGACGCCTTCCGGGGCGGCCTGCTGAAGGGACTGGTGGCCGGTACCGGCCTGACGGTTGCCGCCCGGATGGGCAGTGTCGCGGCGACCTGGGCCCTGGAGCACCTGGGCGGCCAGAGCCACGCCTACACCCTCGACGAATTCGCCGAGCGGTACGCGAGCCACTTCGGACCACTCGAGCTCTAGCGCGATCGTCGCGTCGGTGTCGCCGGCCGTCCGGGTCCTCCGGCGAGACACCGTTCCAGACTGCCGCTGTCACGCCGGGCGCACGGGACGGCGTGCGACACCGACGCGCGAACGGCGCTGGTGCCGAGGCCGCCGCACGGCAGGCGGCCTGTGGGAGCCGACCGCGGAAGCCGGCCACGGGGAGCCGGCCGATGGTGTACCGGTCCGCACCCGGTGCCGCCCGCAACGTCGTCAGCGGTCGAACGACTCGCGCC
Source organism: Acidobacteriota bacterium (assembly GCA_013140955.1). Classification (GTDB taxonomy): domain Bacteria; phylum Acidobacteriota; class Vicinamibacteria; order Vicinamibacterales; family UBA2999; genus JABFRY01. The sequence continues at coordinate 594 of JABFRY010000247.1, read as the reverse complement.
GGGCCGATTCGGTCAGGCGGATGACGTAACGTCCCGGCTCGGTCGCGAAGCGGGCCTGCAGCTCGGCCAGCGACCGCGTGCCACCGTAGCTGATCGCGGAGCAGAGGTGCTTCATCATGTCTCGGAGGATCGGGCGCACCGAGCCCCTGGCCGGCACGCTCAGCTCCACCCCCTCGGCCCCGAGGGCCTCCAGGTCGCCCGCGTCGGCGTCTTCGACGTCGAGGCGGTCCACGATGGCCTGCAGGGAGGCCATGCCGCGGAACACCTTGAAGGGCACCTTCACGGTCTTCTGCGAGTCCGGCAGCACGACGGCCTTCTGCACCGAGTCGCCGGGCGTCTCGGTGGTGCCCGCGAGCGCACTGCCGAGCATGACGGTGTGGCCGCCGAACAGGAGGGCCTGCACGAGCGCCCCATGGCGCTTCACGCCGCCGTCCGCGATGAGCGGCAGCGCGCCGCCCGTCGCGGCCCGGCACTCGACCAGGGCCTGCACCTGGGGCACGCCGAAGTTCGTGTTGAGCCGTGTGGTGCAGCCCCCGCCCGGCCCGATGCCCACCTTCACCCCGTTGACGCCACGTTCCGCCAGGAAGCGAACGC
>JABFRY010000321.1 GCA_013140955.1 Acidobacteriota bacterium | reverse complement strand
CTACACGCATGCCTTCTTCAAGGCCCTGCTGTTCCTCGGCTCGGGCGCGGTCATCCACGCGCTGCACGGTGAGCAGGACATCCGCCGCATGGGTGGGTTGAAGGCCGGCCTGCCTATCACCTACTGGACCTTCCTGATCGGCTCGCTCGCCATTGCCGGCGTGCCTGGCCTGGCCGGGTTCTTCAGCAAGGACGAAATCCTCTTCGAGACCTTCGTCGAGGGCCACACGCTGTTGTGGGTCGTCGGGGCCCTCACGTCGCTGCTCACCGCCACCTACATGTTCCGGCTGGTGTTCCTCACCTTCCACGGCACCTACCGTGGCGAGGCAGGGGCCCCGGCGGCGCACGGCAGCCACGGTGCGGCGCACGCCACCGGCCATGCGCCTGCTCCCGCGAAGGCCGCCCACGGGCATGGGGCTTCTGGCCACGGCCCGCACCTGCACGACGCCCCGCCGGCCATGGCGCTCGCGCTCATCGTGCTGGCGCTGGGCTCCGTCCTGGCGGGATACGTGGGCGTGCCGCACGCCCTCGGCGGACACAATGCGCTCGCCACCTGGCTCGAACCCGCGTTCGAGGCGCGGGTCACCGAGACGGGCACCGAGACCGGCACTGAGGCACTCGAGGCGGCGGCGCCCGGCGCGGCCGCGGAGGCCGGCGAGGGGGAGGCCGAAGGCGAGGCAGCAGAGGAGATCGGTCTCGAGCGCACCCTCATGGGCGTGTCGAGCCTCATCGCGCTCGGCGGCATCGGCCTGGCGGCGTTCATCTGGCTGAAGCGACGGGATATCGCCGAGCAGATGGCGTCGAGCTTCTCGGGTGTGCACCGCCTGCTGCTCAACAAGTACTACGTCGACGAGGCCTACGACACGGTGGTGGTCCAGCCGATCAAGGCCGTGTCACAGGAAGGTCTCTGGCGCGGCGTGGACGTCCGCGGCATCGACGGTGCCGTCAACGGCGTGGCGGCAATCGTGGGTGGCGGGGCACGGGTGCTGCGACAGGTGCAGACCGGATCCGTACGCACCTACGCTGGTTCGTTCTTCCTCGGGGCCGTCCTCGTCCTCGGCTACTACCTCTGGAGATAGCGGCGTTGAACGTTCCCCTGCTCTCACTCTCCTGGCTCCTCCCGCTCGTCGGGGCGATCCTGCTGCTGTGCCTCGGCAACGCCGACGGTCGGCGCGACGCCCTCATCCGGTGGGTGGCGCTCGGTATCTCCCTGGTGGTGTTCCTGGTCACCCTGGGCATCTGGGCGGGATTCGACGCCTCCTCCGGCGACTTCCAGATGGTGGAGCGGCACGCCTGGATCCCGGCGTTCGGCATCGACTACTACGTGGGCATCGACGGCATCAGCCTGCTGCTCGTCGTCCTCACGGGCTTCCTGACCCCCATCGCGCTCCTGTCGTCCTGGGAATCGGTCGAGCGCAAGGTGAAGGAGTTCTCGATCTTCGTGCTCGCGCTCGAGGCCGCGATGATCGGCGTCTTCGTCTCGCTGGACCTGTTCCTGTTCTACGTCTTCTGGGACGCGATGCTCATCCCGATGTACTTCCTCATCGGGGTCTGGGGCTACGACCAGCGCATCTACGCCGCCGTGAAGTTCATGCTCTACACGATGGCGGGCAGCGTCCTGATGCTGGTGGCCATCATCGGCCTGGGCTACATGCACAGCGTGGCGACCGGGTCGTACAGCTTCGACCTGCTGCGGCTCTACGCCCTCGACATCGCGCCGCAGACGCAGACCTGGTTCTTCCTGGCCTTCGCGCTCGCCTTCGCGATCAAGGTGCCCCTGTTCCCGTTCCACACGTGGCTGCCCGATGCCCACGTGCAGGCGCCGACGGCGGGCTCGGTGATCCTGGCTGGCGTGCTGCTCAAGATGGGCACCTACGGGCTGGTGCGATTCGCCTTCCCGCTGTTTCCCGACGCCGCGGTGACCTTTGCGCCCTGGATTGCGCTGCTGGCGGTGATCGGCATCATCTACGGGGCGCTGGTGGCCATGGTCCAGCCCGACATGAAGAAGCTGGTGGCCTACTCGTCTGTGAGCCATCTCGGCTTCGTCGTGCTGGGCATCTGCGCCATGAACATGCAGGGCATCCAGGGCGCGGTCTATCAGATGCTCGCCCACGGGATCAGCACCGGCGGGCTGTTCCTCATCGTCGGCATGCTCTCGGACCGGCGCCACACACGGCTCATCAGCGAGTTCGGGGGCCTGAAGGGCGTGATGCCCCGCCTGACGGCGGCGTTCCTCATCATCACCCTCGCCTCCATCGGCATGCCTGGCCTGAACGGGTTCGTGGGTGAGTTCCTCATCATGCTCGGCGCCTTCCGCTGGGATCCCCGGTTCGTCATCGGGGCCGGGCTCGGCGTCATCCTCTCGGCCGTGTACATGCTGTGGATGTTCCAGCGGGTCTACTACGGCGAGGTGACCAACCCGAAGAACGCGAACCTGCCGGATCTGCGGCCGCGCGAGTGGGCTGGCGTCCTGCCCCTGTGCGCGCTCGCGATCATCATGGGTGTGTTTCCCAACGTCTTCCTGCGACCGATGGAGCCGGCGGTGCAGAAGCTGGTCGAGCGCGTGCAGGTCGCCCAGCGCCTGCAGGTCGAGAACGCGGCACGCACGCCCGAGGCCCGATGACGATGTTCAATTCCTCGTTCGACGCCGTCATTCCCATCGTGTGCGTCGTGCTGGCGGCGCTGGCCGCCATGGCGGCCGAGGCGTTCCGCGGCAAGGGCGAGCGCATGCCGATCGGCCTGCTGGGCCTGGTGGGCCTGGTGGCGGCGGGCGTGTCCTCGGCGCTGCTCTGGAACCGCAATGCCGCGAGCTTCGGCGTACTGGTGGCCGACAACTTCGGGCTCTTCGTGACCGGCATCCTGGTCGTGGTGGGGATCCTGACCATCCTGTTCTCGTCCGAGGTGCTCGAGCGCGACGGTATTCCGGCGGGCGAGTACTACGCGCTGATGCTCTTCTCGCTGTCCGGCATGATCATGATGGCCATGGCCAACGACCTCCTGGTCGTGTTCGTGGCCCTGGAGATCATGTCGATCGCGGTCTACGTCCTGACCGGCATCCGGCGCGACAAGCCGGAGGCCACGGAGGCGTCCTTCAAGTACTTCCTCCTCGGCGCGTTCTCGAGCGCCTTCTTCCTCTACGGCATCGCCTTCACGTTCGGCGTGGCGGGGACCACTCGCCTCGACGCCATCGGCGAGCTCATGGCCGCACAGGCCATGGTGGACAACCCGCTGGTGCTGCTGGCGATGGGCCTGCTGATGGTGGGCTTCTGTTTCAAGATCTCGGTGGTGCCGTTCCACATGTGGACGCCCGACGCCTATCAGGGGGCCCCCGCGATCGTCACCGGCTTCATGTCCACCGGCGTCAAGGCGGCCGCCTTCGCGGCCTTCGCCCGCGTCTTCCTCTCGGCCTTCGAGCCGTACATCGCCGACTGGGCCCCCGCGATCTGGGTGCTGGCCGCGCTGACGATGATCGTCGGCACGGTGGTGGGTGTGGCCCAGGTGAACCTGAAGCGGATGCTGGCGTACTCGAGCATCGCGCATGGCGGCTACCTCCTGGTGGGCCTGCTGTCGGCCAACGAGGTGGGCAAGGCGGCCATCCTGTTCTACCTGGCCGCGTACGCCGTGACCAACCTGGCGGCGTTCGGCGTGATTGCCGTGCTCGGCGCCCGCGATCAGGGCAACGACGAGTTGCGCGACTACGCCGGCCTCTGGCACTCGCGGCCCGCGCTCGCGACGCTCATGACGGTGTCGCTGCTGTCGCTCGGCGGGTTGCCGCCCACGGCCGGCTTCATCGGCAAGTGGTACATCTTCGCCGCCGCCGTGAGCGCCGGCTACTACGGGCTGGCCATCATCGGCGTGCTCACGAGCGTCATCTCCGTGTTCTTCTACCTCCGGGTGGTGGTGATGATGTTCATGAAGGATCGGGAGGTGGCCGGCATGCCCGCCCAGGTCTCAGGGCTCGGCATGGCGGCTCTCGCCGTGGCCATCGCGGCAATCTTCTACCTGGGCATCCTGCCGACGCAGGTGCTCGACCTCGCCGCCCGCTCCATCTCCACGATCTTCTGACACCCGTCGCGCCGCTCGCGCCTGCGGGAACCGGCACGCCAGACCGGGACGCACCGGCGGCGAGGACCGTGGCCGCGGGCACGCGCGCAGCCGGCACCCGACGCCCTGCTACATTTTGGCGTCGGGCTCGCCGATACTCTCTCCAGAGGGGCGCCCGGCGCCCGGTCGGTCATGAGGAGCCTTCACCCGGCACGACGTCCACGCGCCCGCGGCCTGCTCGCCGTCGGGGTGCTGTGTCTGCAGGCCGCGGGCGCGTGG
>JABFRY010000503.1 GCA_013140955.1 Acidobacteriota bacterium | reverse complement strand
GAGCCCGTGCACGAGGCCGCGTCGTGCCGGGACGATCTCGGCGTATTCCCCGCGGCACGGGTACACGGTGAACCGCCGACCGCCGAGTGCGGTGCTCACGTCGTCGGCCAGCAGGCCCGCGGCGTTGTCCGCCGACCCGCGTTGAAGTACGATCCACGGGCTGCGCCACCCCCGGTGTCCGGTCCTGGCCGCTGCCCGCGAAGAGTCCGCCGTTGAAGGTTCCGCTGCTCGATCTCCGCGCCCAGTATGCCCCGATCCGCGAGGACGTGCTGACGGCCGTCACGCGCGTCTGCGACAGCCAGCACTTCGTCCTCGGCCCCGAGGTGGAGGCGCTGGAGTCGGCGATGGCCGCGCTGGTGGGCGCCACAGCCGCCGTTGGCGTATCGTCGGGAACCGATGCCCTCCTGGCGGCCCTGATGGCGCTCGGCGTGGGGCCCGGCGACGAGGTGATCGTGCCGGCGTTCTCGTTCTTCGCCACCGCCGGCAGCGTGGCGCGCCTGGGTGCCACGCCGGTGTTCGTGGATGTCGAGGTGGACACTCTCACCCTCGATCCCGAGGCCGTCCGGCGCGCCGTCACGCCGCGGACGCGGGCCATCATGCCCGTGCACCTGTATGGCCTGTGCGCCGACATGGACGCGCTGGGCGAAGTGGCGCGCACGGCGGGGGTGCCGCTCGTCGAAGACGCCGCCCAGGCCATCGGCGCGACCTGTGGCGGCCGGGCCGCCGGGGCGCTCGGCCTGCTGGCGTGCTTCTCCTTCTTTCCGACCAAGAATCTCGGCGGGTTTGGCGACGGTGGGCTGGTCACGACCTCCGACCCGGCCCTTGCTGCGCGCGTGCGCCTGCTGCGCAATCACGGCGCCGAGCAGCGCTATCACCACCGTGTCGTGGGGGGCAACTTCCGGCTGGATGCGCTGCAGGCCGCCGTGCTCGCCGTGAAACTCCCGCACCTGGCAGGCTGGAATGCCGCCCGGCGGGCCCATGCGCACCAGTACGCCCGGCTCTTTGCCGACGCCGGGCTCGTGGGCACCCTGGCGCTGCCGCCGGAGCCGGCTGGCCGGCTCCACGTGTACCACCAGTACGTCGTCCGCGTGCCCCGGCGCGATCACGTGCGCGCGCACCTGGCCGAGCGCGGCGTGAGCACGGAGGTGTACTACCCGGTGCCGCTCAACCGGCAGGAGTGCTTTGCCACCGTGACCAGGGACCGTCCCGGGTGCCCGGTGGCCGAGCGCGCGGCGGGGGACGTGCTCGCGCTCCCCGTGCACCCGGGCCTCGCCGAGGCGCAGCTGCGGCACGTCGTGGCCTGCGTGGCGGAGGCGCTGTCGTGACCGGCGCACGGGTGATGGTGGTCGGGGCCGCTGGCCAGCTGGGCAGCCACGTGGTCCGCCGGTTCGCCGGTCAAGAGGTGGTGCCGGTGACGCGCCGGGAGCTCGACATCACGTCGCACGAGGAGGTGATGGGCGCGGTCGCCCGGGTGCGGCCCGACGTCATCGTGAACTGCGCGGCCTTCAACGACGTGGACGGCGCCGAGGACGCGCCGCTGGCGGCGCTCGACGCCAATGCGTTCGCGGTGCGAAGCCTGGCCAGGGCCGCCGAGGACCGCGGCGCGGTGCTCGTCCACTACAGCACCGACTTCGTGTTCGATGGATCGGCGGTTGACCCGTACCGGGAGGAGGACGCGCCGTCGCCCCGCAGCGTGTATGCCGCGTCGAAGCTCCTGGGCGAGTGGCTGGCGCTCGACGCGCCTGGGGCCTTCGTGCTGCGCGTGGAGAGCCTGTTCGGGTGTCCCCGCACCTGGCAGGGACGACGTGGTACGCTCGATTCCCTGGTGGCGGGCATGGAGGCGGGTCGCGAGCTGCGGGTCTTCACCGATCGGGTGGTGTCGCCCAGCTACCTGCCCGACGTGGCCGACGCCACCTGGCACCTTCTGGCGAGCCGGGCGGCGCCCGGCCTCTATCACTGCGTGAACGGCGGACGCGCCAGCTGGCAGCAGGTGGCGGCGGAGGCGGCCCGCCAGCTGGGACTCACGCCGACGCTCGTGCCGGTGCGGACCGACGACGTGCCGATGAAGGCGGCCCGCCCGCGCTTCTGCGCACTCGACGGCCACAAGCTCGCAGCTGCCGGGTTCGCGATGCCGTCCTGGCAGGATGCGCTGGGCCGCTGGCTGGCATCCCGGGACCGCCCGGCGGCGTGAGCCGGACGTGGCCCTGGCGTGACCCTGGCTTGACCTCGCTCGAAGCGGCACTGACAATAGCCACACTCTGCAGACGGAGCACATGACCAAACGCGCGATCATCACGGGAATCACCGGACAGGACGGTTCGTACCTCGCGGAACTGCTGCTCGCCCAGGGGTACGAGGTGATCGGCGTCGTGCGCCGCTCCAGTTCGCCCAACCTGTGGCGCATCGAGCACCTGCTCGACCGCGTCACCTTGCGGCCGGCCGACCTGCTCGACCAGCTGTCGCTCGTCCGCATCATCCAGGACGTGCGGCCCGACGAGTTCTACAACCTGGCCGCGATGTCGTTCGTGCCGGCCTCGTGGGACCAGCCGCTGCTGACCGGCGAGTACAACGCGATGGGCGTCACCCGGATGCTCGAGGCTATCCGGCAGGTCGATCCGGGCATCCGGATCTATCAGGCCTCGTCGAGCGAGATGTACGGCCGCGTGCGCGAGGTGCCGCAGACCGAGCTCACGCCGTTCTACCCGCGCAGCCCCTACGGCGTGTCGAAGGTGTTCGGTCACTACATCACGGTCAACTACCGCGAGAGCTACGGGATGTTCGCCTGCTCGGGCATCCTCTTCAACCACGAGTCGCCGCGCCGCGGACTCGAGTTCGTGACGCGGAAGGTGAGCGACGGCGTGGCCCGCATCAAGCTCGGACTGGCCGACCACCTGTCGCTCGGCAACCTGGACGCCCACCGCGACTGGGGCTTCGCCGGCGACTATGTCCGCGCGATGTGGCAGATGCTCCAGCAGGAGCAGGCCGACGACTTCGTGATTGCCACCGGCGTGGCGCACTCGGTACGCGAGCTGGTGGAACTGGCCTTCGCCCACGTGGATCTCGACTGGGAGGAGCACGTCCGCATCGACCCGAAGCTGCTGCGGCCCGCCGAGGTCGATCACCTGATTGGCGATGCCGCGAAGGCGAAGCAGGAGCTTGGCTGGGAGCCGTCGGTCAGCTTCCAGCAGCTGGTGGCGATGATGGTGGACGCGGATCTCGAGCGCCTGTCGTCGCCGTCGGGGCACCGGGCCGCGACGCTCCAGCCGCGCTTCTGACGCTCAGGGTCGTCGGGCGACGACGGCGTAGTCGAGATACGTGAAGAGCAGGCCGTTCAGCTTCTCGACGTTCGCGTTCAGCGTGCCCGCCCATCCCGGAAGCAGCTGCAGGTCGGCACCGCCGGGCACCGGCTGCAGCTTGTCGGCGTCCGGGTACGGCGCGCGGTAGCGGATCTCCACCTGCTGGAATCCCCGCGCCACGAGCAGGTACTGCAGCGTCTCGGGATGAATGGGCCTGACATGCGTCAGGTCGCGCAGGTAGCTCTCGAAGAACGCGAACCAGCACGCCGGGTTGATGGTCTCGAGCACCAGGAGCGCCCCGGGCCGCAGCCTGTCGAAGGCCACGTCGAGCAGCCGCGTCAGGTAGGCGGGTTCGAGGTGCTCCACCACCTGCGCCGCAAACAGCCCGCCCAGCGCGCCGTCGGACAGGCCGTGCAGATAGGTGAGCGCATCGGCGGTCTCGGCAGCCAGGCCGCGCTCCCGGCACACGTCCACCATCGACGGATTGAGGTCGATGCCCCTGGCACCCGTCCCCGCCTCGGCGAGCAGCGCCAGCAGTTCGCCCCGCCCGCAGCCGATGTCGAGCACGTCGGACGCGCCCGCGAACAGGGGCACGTAGTCGGCGAGCCGGGCGCGGATCTCCGCCGGGTCGCCGCGGAACTGATCCTCGAAGCCGACGTAGGTGTGCCCGCCGAGGCTGCCGCCTGCGGTGTCGGCCGTCGGCCCCGCTGCTCCGGCTGGTCCCGCCCCGGCGGCCTGCGTCGGCGCCTGCGCAGTCAGTGCCGCGGTGCGCGCCATCTCGCGTTCGACGTGGCGGAGCGCGTGCTGGAGGGCGCCCACGGCGGTCTGCAGCTCCCGCTGGGACTGTTCCAGTTGCCCCATGCCGTCGGCCATCCGGCGCTCCCGCGCCGCCAGCAGCGCGTGATAGCGCCGCACCTCGTCGTGGGCCGACAGCACGTCGCCGCGCTCCTGGGACGAGGCGTTGAGATAGCGCACCACGGTGGCGTTGAACACCCCCTGCGGCAGGAGGAGGCGGGCCAGCATGCGCCGAACCG
>JABFRY010000524.1 GCA_013140955.1 Acidobacteriota bacterium | reverse complement strand
CCTCGAGCCGTTCGCCCTTAACCTCCCGCCCCCGCATTCCCAGGTTCCGTTCCTCACTTTCGTCTTCGTTCACCGCCCCAAGGGCGGTCGGCTTCGGCGGAAACACTCTCCAGCCACGGTCAGTTGACCGATCGCCTGGGTCTCATCCGCGCAGCCCCTTCTGGCGCCGGCAAATACTTGTAGCAACAATCAAAATCATGGACAGATGGCAGGGCTCAGGCCCCGCCTTTGAAGGCTTGGCAATCCAACCATATGGATAGGTTGGGGTCCATAATATTGGATCTCCACCATGATGGCGTCCGATAGTCGTGGAAAATACACGGCATTCTTCGAACTTTCGCCTGGGATTGGAAATTGCTAGGACTCGCAACGGTTGGCGCCCACGTGAAGGGCGCGTGTATTCACCGAAGGAGGCAGTGGAATGCGAAGTGTTTCCAGGTTCGTCGTCGCCCTGGTCTGGGCGGCGGTGGTCCTCGCGCCGTCGTTGGTCTTTGCCCAGGCATCGATCACCGGCACGGTGCGGGACACCTCCGGGGGCGTGCTCCCCGGGGTGACGGTCGAAGCGGCGAGTCCCGTCCTTATTGAAAAAGTACGTACCGTCGTGACCGACGGCAACGGCCGGTACCAGATCGTCGATCTGCGGCCCGGCGCCTATACCGTGACGTTCTCGCTGCCCGGGTTCAATACCGTGCTGCGCGACGGCGTCACGCTGGCGGGTTCGGCGGCGGTGTCGGTGGATGCGGACATGCGGGTGGGCGCGCTCGAGGAGACCATCACGGTCACCGGCGAGGCCCCGGTCGTGGACACGCAGACGCTGACGCAGCAGGCCGTGATGAACGCGGACACGATCGACGCGCTGCCGAGCGCCCGCAACTACTTCGGGCTGGCGCGCATGATTCCGTCCACGGTGGGCGGCGGCAACGACGTGGGCGGCTCGGCCATCCAGGACGTAGGCCAGAGCGTGCGCGTACACGGCAGCCGCAACACCGACCAGCGCATCACGATCAACGGCGTGAACACGATGACGCTGCAGGCCGGTGGCAACATCGGTGGCCAGACGCCGGACGTGGGCTCGGCCGCCGAGATCACCGTGGACACGACGTCGCTCGGCGCGGACCTGCCGACCGGCGGTGTGCGCGTGAACTTCATCCCGAAGGACGGCGGCAACACGTTCGCCAACTCCACCTTCGTGACGTTCGCCAATGACGCCATGCAGGGTGACAACTTCGACCAGGAGCTTCAGGACCGCGGGCTCGGCACGCCGAATCAGCTCCTGCACACCTTCGACCTGAACGAGTCGTTCGGTGGCCCGATCAAGCGCGACAAGCTGTGGTTCTGGTTCTCCACGCGGTACAACAACGTCGCGAGCCAGGCGCCCGTCTTCAGGAACCTGAACGAGTTCAACCCGAACGAGTGGCTCTACGTGCCGGACACGAACACGCCTGGCGAGAACCTCGGATCGCAGACCAACAACAGCATCCGGGTGACGTGGCAGGCCACGCCGCGCAACAAGATTGCCGGCACGTTCAAGGCCGACACCTGGTGCAATTGTCCGAACAACATCAGCGCTGTGCTCGCGCCGGAAGCGGCGCGTGATCGGCGGTTCCCGAACCTGAAGCAGGAGCACCTCGAGTGGACCTCGCCGGTGACCAACCGCCTGCTCCTCGAGGCGGTCGGCATGCAGCTCTACGAGCGGTGGGGCAACATGCACCTCCGTGCGTCCACCGGTTCGGTGACGCCCGAGCAGGAAGCGATCCTGCCGCAGATGATCTCGGTGCTCGAGCAGAGCAACAACCTGCGGTATCGCTCGCTCCAGAACTACAACAACACGTCGGTGCCGAGCCTCACCTACCGGGCAGCGGCCTCGTACGTCACCGGCACCCACGCCTTCAAGTTCGGCATGAACAACACGACCGGGCACCTCTGGGAGAACCAGTACGTGCTGAATGGCGTGAACTACCGCTTCAACAACGGCGTGCCGAACCAGCTCGAGATGCGGCAGAACTTCATCGCCGAGACGAATCTCGATCGGGACATGGGCTTCTACGCGCAGGACCGGGTGACGCTCGACCGGCTGACGATCAGCCTGGCCGCGCGGCTCGACTTCTTCAAGACGAGCTTCCCGGAGCAGACGCTTGGCCCCGACCCGCTGGGGCCGAGCCGGAACATCACCTTCCCGGCGCAGGACAACATCGATTGGAAGGACTTCACCTACCGGAGCGGCCTCGCGTGGGACGTGTTCGGCACCGGCCGCACCGCGGTGAAGGTGGGCTTCAACAAGTACCTGCTCGGGCAGACCCTGAACGGCCTCGGCCGTGACCCGAACCCGGTGCTCGCGATGGTGACCAACGCCACGCGGCCGTGGAATGACGCGAACCGCAACTTCGTTCCAGACTGCGACCTGCTGAACTTCGACCCGAACGGCGAGTGCGGCGTCATCAGCAACCGGAACCTGGGCAACCCGGCACCGGCGGCCACGTTCGACCCGGATCTGATCTCGGGCTGGAACAACCGCCAGACCAACTGGGAACTCTCGACGAGCGTGGCGCACGAAGTGGCGCGCGGCATCGGCGTGGATGTGGGCTACTTCCGCCGCGCCTGGGCCAACTTCCGCGTGACGGACAACCTCGCGGTGACCGCGGCCGACTTCACCCAGTACAGCATGACGGCGCCGTCGGACCCCAGGCTTCCTGGTGGCGGCGGGTACACGGTGAGCGGTCTCTACGACGTGATCCCGAGCAAGTTCGGCCAGATCCAGAACTACAACACGCTGTCGAGCAAGATCGGCGACCAGACCGAGACGTGGAACGGGATGGACTTCGCGGTCAACGCGCGGCTCCAGAACGGCCTGACGCTCCAGGGCGGCTACTCGTTCGGGCGCGTCTCGGAGAACGACTGCGAGATCGTGGCGCAGCTGCCCGAGATGCTCACGTTGACTGCGGGCAACGCCAGCGGCACGGCGAACGGCGTGGCGCAGCTGCGGTCGGCGAACTTCTGCGATCGGCAGGAGCCGTGGCTCTCGCAGTTCAAGATGTACGGCGTGTACACGGTGCCGACCGTGGACGTGCAGGTCTCGGGCACGTTCCGCAGCACCAACGGCACGGATCTCGCGCCGGGCTTCGTGGCGACCAATGCCTACCTCGCGGCCAACTCCACCCTCGGCCGTCCCCTCGCGGGTGGCCGTCCGAATCAGGTGACCGGCCTCGTCGCGCCGTACACGGAGTACACGGAGCGGCGCAACGAGCTGGATATCCGGTTCGGCAAGGTGGTGCGGTTCGGCCGCTCGCGCTCGGTCATCAGCCTCGACGTGTTCAACGCGCTCAACTCGAACGCGCTGATCGCCATGAACCAGGCGTTCGCGACCTACACGCGGCCGACGGAGATCCTCAATGCCCGTCTGCTGAAGGTCAGCTACACCCTCGACTTCTAGCCCGGGGTCTGTGATGGGAAGGGCGCTGCGGCGCCCTTCCCCTTTGTGTGACGCGGCTGGCTCAGGGTGCTGCTCGGGTGGCCTGGTTCGGAGCGTTGGACCGGCATCGGCCCGCCCACGGTTGGCTCTCGATCGGGCGCACCGCGGAGGGCAATTACTCGCATGTCCAAGATTCAGTTATTTGGTTATGCAAGCGACTGGGCGGAGGGGCAAGGGCGTTGGTTATGTCCAATATTACGTCTTCGTATCCAACGTATTGGATTAGGCTGTGTGACAAATAAGTAGAAATTCCTAACAAAATCACCTCTTCGCGACTCCGTCTGCTGCGGCCCCCAAGTTGCTCACTGGGAGACTGCCTCGTGCCCGTCTGTTTGGGGCGAGGTGCTCGTTTGCAACCCATAAGGAGGCAGTGGAATGCGGAGTCTTTCCAGGTTCGTCGTCGCCCTGGTCTGGGCGGCGGTGGTCCTCGCGCCGTCGTTGGTCTTTGCCCAGGCATCGATCACCGGCACGGTGCGGGACACTTCCGGGGGCGTCCTCCCCGGGGTCACGGTCGAAGCGGCCAGTCCCGTCCTCATCGAAAAAGTACGTACCGTCGTGACCGACGGCAACGGCCGGTACCAGATCGTCGATCTGCGGCCCGGTGCTTATACCGTGACGTTCTCGCTGCCCGGGTTCAACACCGTGCTGCGCGACGGCGTCACGCTCGCCGGCTCGGCGGCCGTGTCGGTTGACGCGGACATGCGGGTGGGTGCGCTCGAGGAGACCATCACGGTCACCGGCGAAGCCCCGGTCGTGGACACGCAGACGCTGACGCAGCAGGCGGTCATCAACGCGGACACGATCGATGCGCTGCCGAGCGCCCGGAACTACTTCGGGCTCGCGCGCATGATTCCGTCCACGG
>JABFRY010000462.1 GCA_013140955.1 Acidobacteriota bacterium | reverse complement strand
GTGGTGGCGCCGCGGGACCGGCAGCCGTCACGCCGGCCGCAGGCACCGCTTGTTCGGTCGCGCCCGACGCCGCGACGGCAGCCGCGATCACGACGGTGGAGCCGGCCGCCAGGGCCGATGGCCCTGCGCTCGCGCCGTTGGCCTGGAGGATGTAGGCGGTGATGGCCGTCGCCGTGGGCACACCCAGCGTCCCCGGCTGGAGCGGGGGCATGGCCCGATCGATGTAGTCGATCAGGGCGCCGGCGGGGCGGCTCCCCCATTCCGAGAGGAAGTTGACACCGGCCAGCGCCGGCGCTTCGTTGACGCCTCCAAGGTCGGCGCGGTGGCAGCTTGCGCACGACGCGTCGTACGCCGTCCGTCCCGCAGACGCCTGCGCCGCTGTGAACACGGGCCCCACCGAGGTCGGCTGCTGGGCCCGGAGGTTCCAGCCAAGGGTGGCCATCAGCAGGGCGACGGCCCCGGCAAGCAGACGGATACGGCTCATCGGCGCTCCTTCGGCGGCATCAACCAGCCCCGGAGGTTGCCCTCGGGCGCCGCGGTGCTATGGATCTGGACGTAGAGACGATTCCGCCGCAGATGCTCGAGCTGCGCATCGGTCACGGTGAAAAGACCCTCCACCGTGCCGGCAGGGGCCTTCGTCACCGAGAGTTCGAGAAGCGCGGGTCCCCGCATGCCGGGCGGGCCCACGTGGATGCGCGCCTCCGTGGCCGGCCCCTGAAGCCCCTGAAACGTGCCGCTCACGCGCAGCGTCCGCCCGTCCAGGCGAGCCTCCACCGCTCCCACCCCGGTCGTCGTCGGCTGGAGGGTGGCGTCAACGGGCAGGGGCGACAGCCGCGAGGCATAGACCGCCGCGTCCTGAGGGTACGCCTGGGAGACGCACAGGCACGACGCGAGCAGACACCCGGCAAGCGGGCGGAAGATGGACGGCATGCACGGCTCCTGACGGCACAGAAAAATGCGCCGGAATCATACACCCGGCTCTGCCAACGGGCGGAACGGGCGCGGCACAGCTGGCCGCATCGCGAGGGTGCGGCGGTCGACCACCACGACCGGGCAACGGGGTTGCATCGGCAGATCTGCCCCCTGCAGCCGTGCCCGCGAGCGACCGATAGACCTGTCAGCACGGCTCCTACAACCGGCTTTTCAGGATGGCATCGGTCACAGACCCTACCAGGGACCCCTCAGCCTCGGGCAAGGCAGCCATCGCGGATACGCACCGTATAGGGGACGTCCTCGTCGAGGACGGTGCCATTACGGCGGAGCAGCTCAGCAAGCTCCTGCGCGTCCAGGCCCGCCTCGAAGACCACAAGCCCATCGGACAGCTGGCCATCGAACTGGGCATGCTCACCCGAGCCCGGCTCGAGGAAGCCCTGCGGAAGCACCGGCGCGGACTCTCCATCGAGGGCATCCTCGTCGAGCGTGGGGTCATCCGCGCCGAGCAGGTCGCGGCGGCGCGTGACGCCCTCAAGGGCAGCAGCAGCGACGTGGCGCGGCATCTGGTGGACATCGGAGCGGTCTCCGAGCGCGTCTACCTGCTGGCCTACTGCGAACGACACGGCATGTCGTTCATCGACGTAGAGCCCGGCCTCGTCGATCGTTCGCTGCTCAAGAAGGTCAGCATCAAGTACCTCAGCCGGCACCGGCTCGTCCCGCTGTCGGTCAAGGACGGCCGGCTGAACGTCGTGATCAGCGATGTCGGGCAGAGCGAACTGGCCGCCGAACTCGAGCGCCTGTACGGCGTGCCCATCACGTTCTGGGTCAGCGAACGTCACAAGATCGCCGCGACGCTCTCGGCCCTCGAGAACGAGACGGCCGAAGGACGTGTCGCCACGAACCGGCGCATCGAGTACCGGAACGTCGCACCCGGGGTGACCGACGACGCGGGCGGCGCCGCCGAGATCGTCGAGAGCGTCATCCTGCGCGCGATCCGCGACCGGGCGAGCGACATCCACTTCGAGCCGGACCCGAGCCGCCTCCGCATACGCAACCGCATCGACGGTCAGCTGATTCCGGTGGCGGAATACCCCGCCACGCTGAGCGCGGCCATCATCTCGCGCGTCAAGGTGCTGGCCGAGGCGGACATCGCCGAGCACCGGGTGCACCAGCAGGGCCGCATCTACATCCGCTGCGACGGCGAGGACATCGACCTGCGCGCGTCCTTCTACGTCACGGTTGCCGGCGAGAACGCCGTGCTGCGGATCCTTCGCAAGGGCAGCACGCTCGTCGGCCTCGAGGAGATGGGGTTCTCACCCGCCACCCTCACGACGTTCATCCAGGACGTGCTCGAGCCCAACAGCGGCATGCTGCTGGTGACCGGACCGACGGGCAGCGGCAAGACCACGACCCTCTACGCCTCGCTGCAACGGCTCGTGGACTCGTCGAGCAAGGTGATCACGTGCGAGGACCCGGTGGAGTACGTGGTGGACGGCATCACCCAGTGCTCCGTCTCGGACCGGCCCGGCATGTCGTTCGTGGACTCGCTCAAGTCGATCGTGCGGCAGGATCCGGACATCATCCTCGTGGGCGAGATCCGCGACGCCGAGTCGGCCAACATGGCCATCCATTCGGCGCTGACCGGGCACAAAGTACTCACGACGTTCCACACCGAGGACACCGTGGGGGCGCTCGTGCGGCTGATTCAGATGGACATCGAGCCGTTCCTGATCTCGTCGACCATCACGGCGATCGTCGGCCAGCGGCTGGTACGCCGTCAGTGCGCCCACTGCCGGGTGGACTACACGCCCACGGCCATGGAGGTGCGTGCGCTCGGGCTGTCGCGCGACGAGCTCGGCGGGTTCAGCCTGACGAAGGGACGGGGATGCCCGGCCTGCCATTACACGGGCTATCACGGGCGTGTGGGCGTCTACGAACTGCTCGTCATGAACGATCTGCTGCGCGACACCATCCTGCAGAAGCCTGCCGCGCACGAGATCCGGCGCGTGGCACAGGAGGCGCCGGACTTCGTCTCGCTGCAGGAGGACGGCGTCGCCAAGGCACTGCGCGGCGAGACGACGCTGTCGGAGATCGCGGCCAACTGCCCGCGCCGCCCGATGATGCGCCCCCTGCGGCAGCTCATGGAGATGTGCGCGTGACGAACCCCGCGTCGGCCGCGGCGCGCGACACGACGACGCCAGAGGCCGTGGACCTCGAGCAGGCGCCTCCTGTGGAGCCGTTGGCGGTCCGCGTGGAGCGCCAGATCAAGGAAGGACGGCTGACCCTGCCGGTGATGCCGGCGGTCGCCCTCGACGTCCAGCGGCTCATCGAAGCCGATGCCGGCATCCCCGCTGTGGCCACCGCGATCGGCCGCGACCCCTCCATCGCCGCGGCGGTCATCAAGTACGCCAACTCGGCGATGTATGCCGGGCTCCGCGACGTGACCGACATCCAGCAGGCCGTCATGCGCCTGGGGCTGCAGCCGGTCCAGCAGGCCGTCACGGCTCTGTCGGCGAGGTCACTGTTCGAGCGGGCCGCACCCGCGCACGCCGAACTCTACAAGCGCATCTGGCGGCACTCCCTCACGACGGCGCTGGCCTCGCGGCGCCTGGCGTCACGAGTACGAATCGCGCCGGACACGGCGTTCCTGGCGGGCCTCCTCCACGACCTCGGGAAGGTCGTCGTCCTCCAGTCGGTCGCGGGTCTGCAGGGACGAGCGCCGGCCGGGTTCGCCATCGACGACGCGACGGTACTCGAGTTCGTGGAGGCCCTGCACTGCTCGGTGGGCGACATGCTCTTCGAGACGTGGAAGATCCCGTCGGACCTCCGCGACGTCCTCCGCCGGCATCACGACCCCTCGTTGAGCGGCGTGGGCGACATGCTCGTCGCCGTGGTCCAGATGGCCGACCTGCTCGCGGCCAAGGTGGGGGCAAGCCTCCACCCTGACCCCGAACTCTCACTTGTGGATTGCCCGGCGGCGGCGCTCCTCCGCCTGGACGACGTGAAGCTGGCCAGCCTGCTGGTGGATCTCGAGGACGACCTCGAGGCCACACACGACGCGTTCTGACGCGTTCTTGACGGCGACCGTCCTCAGGCGCGCGCGGTGAGGCGCCGACCGACCGCCACGGCCATCAGACCCAGCAGCACGAGCCCTGCGGTTGCCGGTTCCGGCACTTTGGCCACGTCCACGAAGAACCGTCCGGAGTCCCGGAATCGTCCGGTCCCATCAACCAGCCTGAACTCGGCGGTGTACGTCCCGCCGGGTGCACCGGGCGCGACCCAGAACGTCGGCGTCGCAGAGAAGAGGGCGTCTCCCTGACCGAGCGTCCAGCGGTTGCCCGCGGTGAGGTCCGTGGCAGGAGCATTGCCGAACGCAATGTTGAGCCCGAACGTCGCCGACACCAGTTCGAGCTGCACCTGGGCGCCGTTGAAGGGATCGTCCCATCGTCCCGCGGAGCTGTGGTAGGTGACGTCGTCCACCCCTGCCAGTGAGTGGAGGTTGCGCAGCTCGTAGTTGCCGTACTCGAGATTCTGCGGCAGTGCACTGGGCAACCCGGAACGCCAGGTGCCGGCAAAGGCGCCAGACCCCTTCTGCAGCTGCACGGGCGGCAGAAGCGTCCCGGCTTCCGGCGTGCGGTTGTTCGCGTTGGTATCCGCAAGCACCGGAGAGGCCGAGGGGCCCGAGTACGCGTAGGTGCCGAGGGCGTGGAAGTGGTCGCCGTGATAGAAGAGCAGCGTCAAGCGGCCGTCGTTCGGCTGGTCCGGGTAGTCTCCCCCGCCGAGCCCGGCTGGGGCCGTGAACGGAGTGCTGCGGCCATCGAGGCCCACATAGTAGGAGATCGTATCGGCGCCGGCAGACGCGGCGACGCCGAGCAGGATCGTCAATACAGTTGCCGTCAGTCGTGTGTGCATGGTCGTCGTATGGCACAGGCCAGCCGCGCGCCACGTGGCGCATCGACTGGCGCGGTTGCGTCGGGTGTCCGCGTGCCGGGCCGGCAACGCGACGGTCGTCCCGCCAGATGCGTGCATCCTGCGGGCAGGCGCGTGCGGCGGTAAGCGTTTCTTGACGGGCGGGTGCGGGCGGGTCACGGCCGGCGACCTCGCAGCGACGAGTGGCGCAGCCGGCACACGGAGCCGCGCCGGCTCGTGACGCGGGCGGGCCTGGCGACGACGTGCGGCGCACGCGGGGTCAGGCGTGGACGCCTGGCGCCTCGTGCCCCGTGCGGGTGACGTAGTCCACGTAGGAGCCCGGATAGAGATGCGGCTCGACATCGGTGCCGCTCTCGCCCCCCAGCTCGAGGACGCGGTTGCCAAGGGCGCGCAGGAAGGCACGGTCGTGCGACACGAAGAGCATCGTCCCGTCGAAGTCCTTGAGCGCCTCGATCAGCATCTCCTTGGTGAACAGGTCCAGGTGATTGGTGGGCTCGTCCAGGATCAGGAAGTTGGGCGGGTCGAGCAGCATGCGGGCCATGGCCAGGCGGGTCTTCTCACCGCCCGACAGGGCGCGGATCCGCTTGTCCACGTCGTCGCCCGAGAACTGGAAGGCGCCGGCCAGATTGCGGAGCGCACCCACCGACTCCTGCGGAAAATCGCGTTGCAGCTGCTCCTCCACCGTGAGCGTGGGGTCGAGAAGGTCGAGCGCCTGCTGCGCGAAGTAGCCCATCCTGACGCTCGGCCCCAGGGCGACCGTTCCGGCGTCGGGCTCGAGGGCGCCGGCCACCATCTTGAGCAGCGTGGACTTGCCCGCGCCGTTCTTCCCCATCACGCACCAGCGTTCGCCCCGCCGGATGGTCATGCCGAGGCCGGCGTGCACCACGCGACGCCCCCAGGCCTTCGAGACGCCCTCGAGCACCGCCACCTGATCCCCGGACCGTGACGGCACCCGGAAGTCGAACTTCACCACCTTGCGCTTCTTCGGCAGCTCGATCCGCTCGATCTTGTCGAGCGCCTTCACCCGGCTCTGCACCTGGGCCGCCTTCGCGGCATGCGCCGCGAAGCGTTCGATGAAACGCTGCTCCTTGGCCAGCATCGCCTGCTGGCGGGCGTAGGCCGCCTCGCGATTGGACTCACGAATGGCGCGCTCGCGCTCGTAGAAGTCGTAGTTGCCGGAGTACGGGGTGATTTCTCCGCCGTCGATCTCGGCAATCTTCGTCGTGACGCGGTTCATGAACTCCCGGTCGTGGGACGTCATGAGGAGCGCGCCGGGCAACGAGCGGAGGAACCCCTCGAGCCAGATGATCGATTCGATATCGAGATGGTTGGTCGGCTCGTCCATCAGGAGCACGTCGGGCCGGCCGAGCAGGACGCGCGCCATGGCGACGCGCATCTTCCAGCCTCCCGACAGCTGCCCCACGTCGGCGTCGATGCGCTCGTCGTCGAAGCCCAGTCCGTGAAGGACCTCGCGGGCCTGGGCTTCGAGGCCGTAGCCGCCCAGATGGTCGTAGGCGTCCTGCACCTCACCGAAACGCGCCAGGATGCGGTCGAGCTCGTCGGCCCTGGCGGGATCGCTCATGGCGTGCTGGAGCGACTCGAGCTCGTGATGCAGGTCGCCAAGCCGTCCGCTGCCGGCGATGGCTTCGTCGAGCACGGAGCGGCCGGCCATTTCTCCCACGTCCTGGCGGAAGTAGCCGATCGTGAGCTTCTTCGGCACGGAGAGCTCTCCCTCGTCGGGAACCTCCTCGCCCACGATCATCCGAAAGAGGGTGGTCTTGCCGGCACCATTGGGCCCGACCAGACCGACCTTTTCACCGGGGTTCAACTGAAAGGCGGCGTCCACGAAGAGGACCTGCCGGCCGTACTGCTTGCCAAGGCGCGAGAAGGAGATCACGCCCGTACGATAGCAGGCTACTTGTCGGTCCAGACCTGACGCGCCGCCTCGATGGCCATCCGGCGCTGCACGACATCGGCGAGATCGGCTTCGAGGAAGCGGAGGCCGGCGAGGACCCACTCCGCCACCTCCGGGTGCACGAGCCGGTAATACACGTGTCGACCTTCCTTGCGTTCGACGACCACGTGGTGCGCACGAAGGACCGCCAGGTTCTGCGAGGTGCGTGAGTGGCTCACCCCGAGTGTCTCCTGGAGCGCATTGACGTCGCGCTCGCCTTCCCGAAGCGCTTCGACGATGCGGACCCGGTCTGGATGGCTGAAGGCGCCGAACAGCTTCGCAAGCTCTCGGGCAGCAATGGCTCGACTGGGCATTGCCGGTATTCAATCACATTTCTTTAGAAAGTCCATATATTCGAATGTTCGATTCAGTAGTGGTGACAGGCAGCTCAGCCTGTGGACCTGACGAAGCGCAAGACTTTCGAAATATGACGAGAACACGCGGAAGATAGGATTGACAGCCACCGGGCTGCATCAATACAATTCATGTATTCATGTGTTTGAATATATGAACAATGATACCAATTCAGCCCGGCCATTCGACCCCCACCGCCTGCTGCCGGCGGTTGAGTACCTCGCGCGGGTGCACGCGACCGAAGTGAATGCGCAGGCCTTCCAGGACGCCCTCCGCCGCATCGGGGATCCCTCCAGGGCCACGGCCGGGACCACCCCGGCCCGGCTCCTGGCCACGCTCGCCGCGGAGGCGGGCCTGGCCACCGCCACTGTCCGGCGCCCGGTGGCGGACGTGCTGGCCGACGCCAGCCCCTCGTACCCGTGGCTGGCCTTCCACCACACGACCGACGGGCGACTGGAGACGATCGCCGTCCTGGAGCACGGCCGCCGAGGCGTGAAGGTCGTCGTCCCCGGAAGCACGGCCCGACCGGTTCGCTGGCCGGTGGCGAGCCTGCTCGAATGGCTCCGTGTGGCCGACACCTCGGCCACCGTGGAATGGCTCCTCGCAGAGCCCGCCGCCCCGCTCTCGCGTCTCCGGACGACACCGGGCATGGCGCGCGTTGGTCCGGACAAGCGGCTTCGGGCGCTGCTCGTCG
Organism: Acidobacteriota bacterium; assembly: GCA_013140955.1. GTDB lineage: Bacteria > Acidobacteriota > Vicinamibacteria > Vicinamibacterales > UBA2999 > JABFRY01. The sequence goes on along the minus strand of JABFRY010000462.1, from coordinate 6,050 downwards.
GCGAGCGGCAGACGCTGTGGGTGGCGGTCGTCTACTCCGTCGTCATCGGACTGCTGTCGCTCGTCGTTCCCATCGCCGTGCAGTCGGTGGTGAACACGATCGCCTTCGGCTCCGTGATCCAGCCGCTCGTGGTGCTCACGCTCTTCGTGCTCGTGGCGCTCGGCTTCTCGACAGCCTTGAATACCCTGCGGGCCAGTGTCGTCGAGATCGTCCAGCGCAGCATCTTCGCCCGTGTGTCGACGGACGTGACCTATCGACTCCTGCGGGTCCGCGCCGACGCGTTCGACCGGTACCACGGACCCGAGCTGGTCAATCGCTTCTTCGACACCGTCACGGTGCAGAAGTCCGCCTCCCTGCTGCTCATCGACGGGCTCAGCATCGTGATGCAGACGGCCATCGGCATGCTGCTGCTCGCCGTCTACCACCCGTGGCTGGCGGTGTTCGACGTGCTCCTCGTGCTCGCGATGCTCGTCATCGTCTTCGCCCTCGGGCGAGGAGCGGTCACGACGGCGATCACGGAGTCCAAGGCGAAGTACGCGCTCGAGGGCTGGCTGGAACAACTCGCCACGCACCTAGTCACCTTCAAGTCGGCCGGCGGCACCACCTACGCCACGGCACGGGCGCATCACCTCCTGGAGCAGTACCTCGACTACAGGAGCCGGCACTTCTCCATTCTCATCCGCCAGATCATCGGCTCCTTCGCCCTGCAGGCGGTGGCGAGCGCCGCGTTGCTCGGCATCGGGGGCTGGCTCGTCATCGAACGCCAGCTGACGCTCGGGCAGCTGGTGGCGAGCGAACTCATCGTCTCGGCGATGGTCAGCGCCTTCACGAAGTTCGGCAAGCAGCTCGAGGTCTTCTACGACCTGAGCGCGGCGCTGGACAAGCTGGGCGACCTCATCGATCTCCCACTCGAGCGCGGGGGGGGCGAGGCGACACTGCCAGGGACCGGCCCGGCGAGCCTCGAGATCCAGGATGTGCAGGTGTCCTACGACGACGACTCCCCCCCCGCGCTCCGCCTGGCACACCTGTCCGTCCCTGCGGGCGGGCGCGTGGGGATCACCGGACCGAACGGTTCGGGCAAGAGCACGCTGGCAGACACCATCTTCGGGATGCGGCCCCCTGCGCGCGGCGTGCTCCGCATCGACGGCGCCGATCAGCGCACCCTCTCGTTGCGGACACTACGGGAACATGTGGCGCTCGTCAGGAGCATCGAGCTGTTCCCGGGCTCCATCGTGGACAACGTCCGCCTCGGGCGCGCCGCGATCTCGATGGACGACGTCTCGGCGGCACTCGACGCGGTGGGCCTGCTCACTGACGTCCTGGCCCTGCCGGAAGGCATCCACACGACCATCCAACCCCACGGCCGTCCGCTGTCACAGGGCCAGGCCCGGCGCCTGATGATCGCCAGGGCCATCGTCGGACGGCCCCGTCTGCTGGTACTCGACGGGGCGCTCGACCAGATCGACGGACCCGGAGAGCGCGAGCGGCTCGGCGATCTGCTGTTCGATCCGGCGGCACCGTGGACCCTGCTCTGCCTCACCGAGCAGCCAGACGTCCTCTCCCGGTGCGCACGCGTCGTGACGATGCGGGACGGCACGTGCGTAGACCTGACGATGACGGAAAAGGAGCTCGAGTCGTGAGCGCAGAACACCACTGGCACATGGACGCCCGACTGTCCCTGCACGGCGTACAGACGCCTCGTGCGGCCCGCGTGCTGTCGCGGCTGCTCGTGGCGATGATCGCCGTGGGCGCAACGCTCCTCGTCGTCACCCCGTGGCAGCAGACCATTGCGGGCAGTGGCCGGGTGATTGCCTTCTCGCCCGAGCAACGCCCCCAGAGCATCGATGCCCCGGTCGATGGCCGGGTCGTGCGCTGGCACGTCAGCGAGGGCGACACCGTCCGCCGCGGCGATCCGATCGTCGAGCTGGCCGACAACGACCCCGCCTTCGTCGAACGCCTCGAAGCCGAGCGCGTGCAGGTCGCCCTCACGATCGAGCAGGGTGAGCAGCGGGCGCGCGTGCTCGACGATCGCATTCAGGGCCTCGAGGAGACCCGGAGGACGGGCGTCGCCGCCGCAGAACTCCGTGCAAGGATGGCCGGCGAACGTGCGGCCGCCGCCGAGCAGGCGCTGGCCGCGGCGCGCGCGGCCCAGGTCACGGCAGACCTCAATCTCGAGCGCCAGACCGCACTGGCCGCCAAGGGCCTGACCTCGACGCGGAACGTGGAACTCGCGGTCCTCGAGGCAACCCAGAGGGCCGCCGAGGTCGAGCGGGCCGTCGCCAGCCTGAACGCGGCGCGCAGCGAACTCGGTGCGTTCGACGCCGAGCTGCAGCGCACCGAGGCCGAGGCGCAGACACGCATCGACGAGGCCCGCGCCGGCCTCGCCTCGGCACAGAGCGACGTGGCCAAGGCCAGGGCGGAACTGGCGCGCATGGACGTGCGCGTCTCGCGGCAGCAGGCCCAGCAGGTCGTGGCGCCAATCGACGGCACGGTGCTTCGCATCGTTGGGCGGCAGAGTGGCGAGCAGCTCAAGGCCGGTGCGCCGCTGGCGGTACTGGTACCTGCGTCGGTGCGGAATGTCGTCGAACTCTGGATCAACGGCAACGACATGCCGATGGTCCAGGCCGGACGGCACGTGCGCCTGCAGTTCGAGGGATGGCCGGCGCTGCAGTTCACCGGCTGGCCGGCCGTCGCCGTCGGCACCTTCGGAGGCCGGGTGCTGCTGGTTGACGCCACCGACAATGGCCTGGGCCGCTTTCGGGTGCTGGTGGACGCGGACAGCACCGACGACCCCTGGCCATCGAGTCACTACCTGCGCCAGGGGGTCAGGGCCAATGGGTGGGTGCTCCTCGACACGGTCCCGATCGGCTGGGAGATCTGGCGCCAGTTCAACGGATTTCCGCCGATCATCGCGCCGGAAGAGCCGCTGCCCACCGGAACCGAGGCCATCGCGGCCAGCGACGGTGCCGGAGGCGCCGGCACGTCAGGGGCGACAAAGTGAGACCGACCCCGGTTGTGCCGGCCTTGCTCGTGTTCCTGCTCGCCGCCGCGGTCGAGGTCGAGGGTCAGACGTTCACGCCCCTGGAGGTTCCGGAACTCCTCGAGTCGGTGGACCGCGCGTTTCCGCTGCTGGAGCGCGCACGGGCAGAAGGCGACGCCGCTGCCGGGGCGGCGCTCGAGTCACGTGGCGCGTTCGACGTCCGGCTCAAGGCCGACGCATCGGCGTTGAACGGCTACTACTCGAACGATCGCTTCGAGACCGGCTTCGACCAGCCCGTGGCCCTGTTCGGAGCCACGCTGTTCGGCGGCTACCGCGTCGGTCGGGGAGACTTCGCGCCCTACGACGAGAAGACGCTGACGCTGAGCGGCGGCGAGTGGAGCGCGGGTGTCGCCCTTCCGCTCCTCAGGAACCGGGCGATCGACGAACGCCGGGCGGGCATGCGCCGCGCGGACCTCGGCGTAGAGGTCGTCTCGCAAGAGGTGTCCAGGCTCAGACTGCAGTACTTTCGCGAGGCGCTCTCGGCCTACTGGGACTGGGTCGCGGCGGGCCAGCAGCTCGACATCGTCGCGGCGCTGCTCGACCTGGCCGAGCAGCGGGACCAGGACCTCGCCACTGCGGTGGCCGTGGGACAGGTTGCGCCGATTGAACGTACCGAGAACCAGCGCGCGATCCTGAACCGCCGGGCGGCCCTGCGACTCGCACAGCGCGCCGTCGAGGCGACCGCCATCACCCTGTCCCTCTACTACCGGGCCTCCGACGGCACACCGATCAGGCCGCCCGTGGAGCGGGTGCCCGTGAATCTGCCCGCACCAACCCCACTCGGGCCGGGCGACGAGCTGGAAGCCCTCGCCGAGGCCTTGCAGCGCCGTCCCGAACTCCACGGGCTGCAGGCTCGACAGGCGCAACAGCAGATCGAGACGGCGCTGGCCAGGAACAGCCTGCTGCCGAAGCTCGAGCTCTTCGCCGATGTCTCGCGCGATACGGGAGACGGCCGGCCCAGCCGGGCCGGCTCGGACGTCGCGGGAGGGCTGTCGTTCGAACTGCCACTCCAGCGGCGGCGCGCCTCGGGCAGGCAGCTGCAGGCACTGGCGAAGCTGGCCGGGCTCGAGTCGGAGCGCCGGTTCGTGACGGACCGGATCAGGGCCGAGGTGCAGGATGCGGCCAGCGCCCTCGACGCCGTGTACACGACACTGGACCTCGTGCGCCAGGAGGTGGTGCTGGCCAGGGACCTCGAAGGTCTCGAGCGCGACCGGTTTGCGCTCGGCGACTCGACGCTGTTTCTCGTGAACCTGCGGGAGCTCAACACCGCCGACGCCGCCGTCCGGGAGATCAAGGCACTCGCGGACTACCAGAAGGCACGCGTCGCGCTCGACGCGGCCACCGGTCGCCTGGGCGACATATTGCCCACGGCGACTCCCTAGCAGCCGTCCCTCCGTCGGCGACGCCCGATCGCGGATTCGCTAGAATGCCCAGGTGAGTTCACTTCTTCGCTTCATCGTGGCGGTCAGCATCCTCGCCCTGCTCATCGTGGGCGTCGGCTGGGTCTCGGCCGGACGGGCGGCCGGTCCGGATATCCGCATCCGGCAACCTGGCGATTTCATCGGACAGGACACGACGCTCGATCTGGCGGTCGAGGCGCCAGACGGACTGTTGTCGGCGCTGGATGTCACGGTGGAGCAGGGCGGCACATCCTTTCCGGTGTACTCGCTCAACGCCCCGCTGAACGAGGGCGCGACCCAGGACTCGGCTGAGAGCCTCTACGTGATGCGACCCATCGGCAGGAGCGCCATCGCCGATCTCCGCACCGGGGACGCACGCATCGTGGTACGAGCGGCCCGGCCGGTCCTGTACGGGTTCCGGCAGGCCGAATCGGTGGTCACCAAGGACGTGCAGGTCCGACTCGAGTCCCCCCAGGTGACCGTGCTCTCGACGTTCCATTACGTGAACCACGGCGGTGCAGAACTGGTGGTGTACCGTGTCGCGCCGGACGACGTCACCTCGGGCGTGCGGGTGGGCGAGCAGACGTATCCCGGCTATCCGGGTTCGGCGGCCGGGCTCGCTGGCGACGCCGGGGTACGGGTGGCGTTCTTCGCGCTCCTGCACGATCAGGATCTCGCCACCCCCATCGAGGTGGTGGCAGAGGACCCCGCGGGCAACACGACGGCCGTCCCACTCGACCATCGGGTCTTTCCGAAGGCGTTCGCGCGCAGTCGCATCACCATCGACGATCGCTTTCTCTCGCGCGTGATACCGGCCATGGCCGCCGCCAATCCCGACCTGAATCTGGCCACTGCGCCGGAGGCACTGGCCGACTCCTTCCTCCGCGTCAACCGGGACCTCAGGCGCCAGAACAATCAGACCTTGGTGGAACTGGCGGGCAGGACGGCGTCCGAGATGTTCTGGCGGGATGCGTTCCAGCCTCTCGGCAATGCGTCGGTGGAGGCCGGGTTCGCCGACTATCGCACCTACCTGCACGACGGCGAGGAGATCGACCAGCAGGTGCATCTGGGCTTCGATCTGGCGGTGACGGCGCAGGTGCCGATCACGGCCGCGCAGCGCGGGCGTGTGCTCCACGCCGGCAATCTCGGCATCTACGGCACCGCGGTCGTCCTGGATCACGGACTGGGCGTGCAGTCGCTGTACGCCCATCTATCGTCGGTCGAAGTCGCCCCCGACGAGCTGGTGGACAAGGGCGCGGTCATCGGACGCAGCGGCATGACTGGACTGGCCGCCGGCGACCACCTGCACTTCACCGTCCTGCTCCAGGGCCAGGCCGTGAACCCGGTGGAATGGTGGGATCCGAAGTGGATCCAGGACCGGGTGCTCCGGAAGCTCGACGAGGCAGGGCGCGTGAGATAATTCCAGGGTCCGAGCCCACCATGCACTGCCAGGTTCCCTCAGCCATCGTGACCCGCGGGTGCCCGGCCATCCGGGGGGGATTCGCCGGGTGTCGGGCCCCTGGGGCCGGGGGCAACGCGTGATGAAGGCGGGCGCGCGGGCGGCGACCGTCGGCGTGACGGCGGCAGGAACCGTCGGCCATGGGCAGCGG
>JABFRY010000173.1 GCA_013140955.1 Acidobacteriota bacterium | reverse complement strand
ATGTAGGCCTGCGCGCGCATGCGCAGGCCTACATGTATGCCGAGTCCGGCGGCAGCCGGACCGAGCCGCGGGCGAAGCTGTTCGACCTGGAGCAGCGCGTGCGCCACGATCTCCACGGGTGGCTCTCGACCCACCTGCGCTCGGGGGCGGCCGGCAGGCGCGACGCGGCCTTCCTCGGCCTCGACCCGTCGCACCCGTTCGAGGTGCACGGCGCACGGTTCGCCCACAGGGCGGGCCCCGACGGAAACATCGAACCGCAGCTCCTCGTGAGCCTGCTCCAGCAGGTGCCCGTCCCGATCGATCCCGCCGATCCGGCCGGCGGCACGATGGCCTTCGAGGGGGGCTGCACCATCGTGGCAGACCTGTGGCATCGCCGCATCCGCTACTGCATCCGCAAGCACGTCGGCAGCGTGGATCGCCTGCGCCGCCAGCAGGCATTCGCAGCCCGGACCGCCGCTGCCACGGCGCGCCTCTACTTCGCCGGCCACCCGGACGACGCGGGCGAGCCCTTCGCGGCGCTCCACCGAGGCGTGTGAGGATGGGCACGACGACACGCCGCGCCGCGCGGGCCGCCTCGAAGGCCACCCTCTCGGAGGCCGGTGCTGCGAAGCGCAGGGCTGCGCAGGTCGCACGTGCGGGCGGTGCCGACAACCAGAGGGGCGCGCTGCCGGGCGTGCGCGTCCGCATGTTCCGCCAGGGGCTGGGCGACGCGTTCCTGCTCACGTTCGACCCGGGAGGCGCCGAAGCGCACGTGCTCGTGGACTTCGGCACGCTGGGCGCAACGACCACCGGGGTCTCGATGTCCACGACGGCGGCCGACATTGCCGCGACCAGCGGCGGCCGGCTCGACGCAGTGGTCGTCACCCACGAGCACTGGGACCATATCTCGGGCTTCCGCTCCTGCGCCGAGACGTTCGCCGCCATGGACGTCGGCCAGGTCTGGCTGGCGTGGACCGAGAACCCCGACGACCCGCTGGCCCGCACGCTGGCCTCCAGCCGCCGCGACCTGGGCGCCGCGCTCGCGATGACGGTCGCCACCCTCACCACGCGACACGACCGCGCGGCGACGGCGCTCGGGCGCGCCCTCCGCGACGTGCTGGCCTTCAGCGGCGGCGTGCCCGAGGGCTCGCCGCTCGCCTTCGGGGAGCGCCTGGACGACACGATGCACGGCGTACGCACGGCGCTCGGGCGCGAAACGCACTACCTGCTGCCGGGGCAACCGGTGCTCGAGCCGGCCTTTGCGCCAGGGTTCCGCATCTACGTCCTCGGTCCGCCGCGCGACGCGGACGCGATCGACGATCTGGGCCATGCCGGCGACGATGCCCTCTACGCTGTACGGGCGGCGCGCAGCGGCGCAGCCGCCCCCCCGCCGGACGGCTCGCCTTTCGACACCCGCTTCCGCCTGCCGCTCGACGCGGCGACGACCCGCGACGTCCTGGCCGGATACCTGGCGCCGCGCGAGCAGTGGCGCCAGATTCCGCGGCACTGGATGCGCTCCGCGCGCGACCTGGCGCTGCAGCTGGACAACGCCACCAACAACACGAGTCTCGTACTGGCCATCGAACGGGTGGCCGACGGCAAGGTCCTGCTCTTCCCCGGTGACGCCCAGCTGGGCAGCTGGCAGTCGTGGCACGATCCGGCCCTCTCCTGGACCGTGGCCGGCGCGCGTGGTCCGAAGACGGTGACCGCGGGCGACCTGCTGCGGCGCACCGTCTTCTACAAGGTGGGGCATCACGCGAGCCACAACGCCACCGCACGCCAGGCGGGCCTGGAGCTGATGGCGGCCGACGGGCTCGTGGCCTTCGTGCCGGTCGATCGGCGGGTGGCCCTGGGCCGGCATCCGAAGGGCAGCTGGCGCATGCCGGCCCGGGCCCTTGCGCGGCGCCTGCTCGAACGGTGCCGCGGACGCGTGGTCCGGTCCGACATCGGCTGGATGGCCAACAGCGGCGCTGCTGTGGACGAGACCGAGGCGGAACTCGCGGGCCTGGGCTCGTCGGCGGAGTGGAGCCGCTGGCGCACGGCCCAGCGCCGGGCCACGCACGTGCGGGTCGAGCCGCGGTGGGTGGACTACCTGCTGCGCTGACCGCCGCCACACACGCTCCGGTATCACCCTTCGTGGGACTGCGGGTGCATGTGGTTCGATGTGGCACTCCGGCGCGCGACCTTCCAGCTCAGCCCTTCGGCGCGACGACGCGGGAAAGCGGTGCTGTCCCCCGTTTCCACCGCTTTCCAGACTGACGCCGTCGCGTCGTGCGCACGTCGGCCCGGGCCGGAGTGCAACACCGACCGCACGCGGCCGTGGGAACCACAGGCCGACCGCGCTCGTGCGAAGCCCGGTGTGCGATCAGGCGGTGTGCGGTCAGGCGGTGTGCGGTCAGGCGGCGTGTGTCGATGCGCTGCCGGCGGGGGTAGCGTGCAATTCGGCGTGGGCATCAGCCTGCGCGGCGGGGTGTGACCCGCCCGCCAGGGTCGGCGCGCCGTCGAGCACGCCCCGCATCGTGCGGCACAGCAGGTCGATTGAAAAGGGCTTCTGCAGGCACCGATCCCCGGTCGCCCCGATGCCGCGGCAGACGTCGGAGTCTGGCGGGTGTCCGGTCATGAAGAGGACCCTGGCCTCGGGGTGCCGCGCGACGAGCGCCCGCGAAAGGTCCACACCGTTCATCCCGGGCATGGCGATGTCGGTCACGACGAGGTGGAGCGGTGCCGGCAGACGCGCTGCCACCGTCAGCGCGTCGTCCCCCGAGGCCGCCTCGATCACGTGGAAGCCTTTGAGATCGAGCGCCTGCCGCAGGACCGCGCGCACAGGTGCTTCGTCCTCCACGAGCAGCACCGTCTCGCCGCCCCCCCGCGCCTGGATACCGGCCGTCGTGGGCTCGTCCGCCGCCGTCACCGTGGTGCTGCGCGGGAAGTACAGGCGGAACGTCGTCCCCTCGCCAGGGGCGGTCTCGAGATCGATGGCCCCGCCGCTCTGGCTGACGATGCCGAAGACCGTCGCGAGTCCCAGCCCGGTGCCCTTGCCCGCGTCCTTCGTGGTGAAGAAGGGTTCGAAGATGCGGCTGGCCACCTCCGGCGTCATGCCGTGGCCGGTGTCCGCCACCGCGATCGTGACGTAGGCGCCCGGGTCGAGGGCCAGGCGGCGGCACAGGAGCGGATCGTCCACGTCCGTATTGGCCAGCTCGATCGTGATGCGCCCGCCGTCGCGCATCGCGTCGCGCGCGTTGATGACCAGGTTCATCACCACCTGCTCGAGCTGTCCGGGGTCGGCCCAGACGGGCCCCAGCCCGGGTGCCACCTGCACGCGCAGGTCGATCATGCTGCCCACCAGACGCGCCAGCATGCGCTGCACGCCGGTCACCACGCCGCCCAGATCGACCACCTGCGGCTGGAGCACCTGCTTGCGGCTGAAGGCCAGCAGCTGGCGGGTGAGCGCCGCGGCGCTCTGCGCGGCGCGCAGGATCTCCTGGAGTTCGCGGTAGCGCTCGTCTGCCGGATCGACGTCGAGCATCAGCTGCTCGGCGTAGCCATGGATGACGGCCAGGGAGTTGTTGAAGTCGTGCGCGACGCCGCTGGCCAGCCTGCCGATGGCCTCCATCTTCTGGGCCTGACGCAGCTGCTCGTCGCGCTGCCGGAGGGCTTCCTCCGACCTGCGCCGCTCGGTGATGTCGCGCACGATGGCCGTGGCGTACACGATGTCGCCCGACTTCCAGTGTGACAGCGACAGCTCGAAGGGAAACGTCGTCCCGTCCCGGCGGATGCCCTCACCCTCGAACGTCTGGCTGTCGGCCCCCTCGCCGCCCTGCGCTGGCCGCCTGGTGCGTTCGGTCCAGACGGCGCGCGTGGACGGGGCCAGCATCGAGAGGAACGGCGCGCCCACGGCCTCGCGCTCCTGATACCCGAAGACGACCTCGGCGGCCGTGTTCCAGAACACCACCTCCCCGCGGCGGTCGGTGGAGACGATGGCGTCGTGCGCCGACTGGGTGACGGCGTAGAAGCGCTCGTAGGAACTCTGGAGCTGTTCGGTCTGCGCGCTCGCCTGCTGATGCCAGTGGCCGAGGCTGGCGGTCATCGCGTTGAAGGCGTCGGCCATGGCCACCGCCTCCGCGGTGCCCCGCGCGGGCACCCGCCGCGCCCAGTTGCCGGCCGCGATGTCCTCGGCCACGTCCGCGATCTCGCTGAGCGGCCGGCTCATGCTCCGACTGAGGATGAAGCTGCCGGCAATCGCCAGCAGGAACACCGTGAGGCCGGCCGACAGGAGGCGGCCGCGCACGTCGTCGAGGAACGCCTGGGTGGGCCCCCAGTCCTGCAGCAGCACCAGCGAGTCGGGCAGGCGGCCCTGCCCGACTCGCTGG
>JABFRY010000398.1 GCA_013140955.1 Acidobacteriota bacterium | reverse complement strand
GGCGAGCAGCGTGCGGACGGCGGCGAGGTTGCCGGCCTCCGCCGCGGTCATCAGCAGGGTCTCCCCCTCATCGGACGCCGCCGCGGGATTGCCGCCTGCCCGGATCAGGGCGTCGATCGTCGCACTGTCGGCTCCCGCCACGGCGAGCGCCAGCGGCGTGACGCCCAACCGGTTGGGCACGTCGGGCTTCGCACCCGCCGAGAGCAGTCGCACGACCATGTCGCCGTCGCCGCCCCGCGCGGCCCAGTGCAGGGCCGTGGAGCCGTCGGCCTCGGGCGCGTGCACGTCCGCGCCGTCCGCCAGCAGCTTCGCGACGGCGGCACGGTCCCCGGCGCGGACCGCATCCACGAGGTCGGAGGCGGCCGCCACCGAGGGCAACCCGACGCCCGAGAGCACGAGCACGAGTACGAGGCCGATGTGCACGGTCCGCATCACACCTCCATCGCGTTCGAGCTTTCGCCGAACGTCTCGGTCTCGACGCCGACCTTCTGGGCGAGTGCGAGCAGCAGGTTCGCCATGGGCGTGTTGGGCGGCGAGGCGATGTGCTCGCCCCGGCGCCGCATCCGGCCGGCGCCCCCGCCCAGCACGACCAGGGGCAGCGGCGAGTGGGTGTGGTCGTTGGCGTTGCTCATGGAGCTGCCGAAGAGCACGGTGGACCGGTCGAGCAGGGTGCCGTCACCCTCCTGAATCGACGCCAGCCGCGCGACGAAGGCCGCAAACAGGCTGGTGTGGTGCGTGTTCACCCGCGCGAACTTCACTTGCTGGTTCGGATCGTCGCTCCGCCCGTTGGCTTCGTGCGACAGGGCATGGTGCGGGTCCGGCACGCCGATGTGGGGGAAGGCGCGGCTCGTGATGTCGCGCATGGCCATGAACGTGAAGACGCGCGTGAGGTCGGCCCTGAAGGCCGCCGCCAGCAGCTCGAACATGATGCTCACGTGCTCGTCGTAGGCCTCGGGAGGGCCCACGGGCGCCGACAGGTCCAGCGGGTGCTCGTCGGCCTGGGCCTCCGCACGCTGGATCCGTCGCTCGATCTCGCGCACGTTGTCGAGATAGGTGGACAGGCGCGAACGGTCGGGGGCGCCCAGACCCTGCTGCAGCCTCGCGACGCTCTCGGCGATGCCGTCGAGGATGCTGCGGTCGGTCCGCATGCGCGCCTGCCGCTCGGCCGGGCTGCCGCCGGTGCCGAACATGCGTTCGAAGACGGTGCGCGGATTGGTCTCCATGGGGAGCGGCGTCCGCGCGTCGGCCCAGGAGATCGTGTTCATGTAGATGCAGCTGTATCCCGTGTCGCACGCGCCCAGCGAGGTGGAGAAGTCCTCGGTGGCGAGTTCCAGCGACGGGAAGGTCGTCTCCTGCCCGATCGCGGCGGCCATCACCTGGTCCACCGTCACCGCGCCGCGCACGTCGCTGTTCTCGGTCTGCTTCGGCTGCACGTTGCCCGACAGGTATGACGCCGGGGCCACCGCGTGCCCGCCGTTGAGCACCGTGGGACCGGCCGAGAGGCCGCTCAGGACGGTGATCTGGTCGCGGAACGGCTCCAGCGGCTTGAGGATGGGCGAGAACTCGAAGCCGCGGCCGGTCGTGGCGGGCAGCCACTGCGACTGCAGGAGGCCGTGCGGCACGTAGACGGCGCCGAAACGGCGGATGGGGGCAGCCGGCGTCTGCGCCAGCGCGGTGGCGGCCGGTACCATCGAATCGAGCAGTGGCAGCGCCACGGTGACGCCGGCGGCCTTCAGGAACGTGCGCCGGGGCAGGGCCTTCTTCGTGACGAACATCGCGCTCTCCTTGGGCCGGCGGCTCAGCGTCCGCCAGGCGACGAAGCGACCGTGGTGCGAGTGGCCCCCGCGGTGGCCGGACTGGCCGCCGGGACGGCCGGGGTTCTCATGCGAAACGGCACGCTCGTGACGACGCCGGTCACGAGCGCGGACAGCCGATGGTCGTTCGCGGCCGCGCCGCGCAGGATGGCGCGCACCGCCGGCATGTCGCCGGCCGTGAGGCCCCGCCCGAGCGCGTAGGTCAGCAGGTTTTCCGTGAACGTCCGCACGAAGCCGTCGGAGCGGGCGAGCAGCGCCGTGCGCAGGTCGATCACGCCGTCGATGGGCGTGCCATCCGACAGCTCGGTCGAGGCGTCGATCGGCAGACCGGCCTCGCGGGGGCGCCAGCGGCCCACGCCGTCGAAGTTCTCGAGCGCGAGGCCCACCGGGTCCATCAGCCGGTGACAGTTGGCACAGGCCGGGTTGCGCCGATGCGATTCCATGCGCACCTTCATCGTCCGGGGGCCGGATGCGGTGTCGTCCTCGTCGAGCGGCGGCACGTTCGGCGGCGGCGGCGGCGGCGGCGCGCCGAGGAGCTGTTCCAGGACCCACTTGCCACGCTTCACCGGCGACGTGCGGTTCGGGTGCGACGTGACCGTCAGCATGCTCCCGTGACCGAGCAGCCCCTGTCGCACGGGGTTGCTGACCGGGACGCGCCGGAACGCGGTGCCGGTCACGCCGGAGATGCCGTAGTGGCGCGCGAGGCGCTCGTTGACGAAGGTGTAGTCGGCCCGCAGGAGGTCCACGATGCTGCGGTCCTCACGCACGATGCTGTCCACGAGCAACTCGGTCTCACGCCGGAAGGCCTGCCGGAGATCGTCGTCGAAGTCCGGGAAGATCATCGGGTCGGGCGCGACCCGCTGCAGGTTGCGCAGCTGGAGCCACTGCCCGGCGAAATTCTCGACGAACGCGGCGGACCGGCGGTCGGCCAGCATCCTGCGGGTCTGGGCCAGCAGCACCGGCTCCTCGTGGAGGCGGTTGGCCCCGGCCAGCGCCAGCAGCTCCTCGTCGGGCAGGCTGCTCCACAGGAAGAACGAGAGGCGCGAGGCCAGGGCCAGATCGTCCACCGCGTAGGCCTGTCCGGGTCGGACGCCCGCGGGCTCCTGCTCCACCCGGAACAGGAACGCCGGGTCGGCCAGGATCCTGCGCAGGGCCAGCTGGACGCCACCGTCGAACGTCCCGCTCGCGACGCGCCCGTCGGTGAAGTACCCCAACAAGTGCTCCAGGTCGTCGGGGGCCACCGGACGACGGAACGCCTGGCGGGCGAGTGACGACACGATCTGACGCGCGCACGCGGCCTCGTCCTGCGTCGCGGCCGGCCGGCAGGTGAAGATGCGGCGTCGGCTGGGCGTATCGCCCGGGCCCGTGACGTTGTACGGCCCCGTGATGGTGACGCCGTCGATGCGTGGCACGCCGTCGGAATCGACCACATCGGCCGTCCCGTTCAGTGGCCGGAAGAACGCCTGGTTCCTGGCGCCGGTCTTCTCGACGAACGTCACGCCGATCCGCCGCGGCCCGGCCTTGAGCGGCACGCGGACGCGCAGCCGCGCATCGACACGGTCCGCGCCCTCGCCGGGCGTGGTGAGCAGCGTGAGCCAGTCGTCGGCCCCGCCCACGGTGGTGGCCAGCACCCGTTCGCCGTCGACGTTGAACTCGACCTCGTGCGCAAAGGCCAGGCCGCGCGTGAAGCCGTTGTTGGTGCGGTAGAGACGCGCGCTGATCTCGTACTCGGCATCGAGGGGGATGGTCTCGTCGATGAGCAGGCCGCCCCGCGTGCCGAGAGGCAGGCCCTCGATGTGCGCACGCTGGTGGCTGTCGCCGCGCGCGACGTAGGTGCGCGCCACCGGGCGGCTCGTGACGTCGCCCACCGCCAGGGCACTCACGGTCGCTGCGGCGCCCAGATAGCGTTCGAGCAGGCTCGGCGTGATGCCGAGCGCGTCGGCGATGTTGTCGAACCCGAAACTGGTTTCATCCGGCGGCAGCAGGGCCGCCCCGTCGATGTCGAGGGCGAGCAGGTCGCGTATCGCATTCACGTACTCGGCGCGGTTGAGGCGGTGGACGCCAGGGGCTCCGGGTGGCAGCGTCGGCACGACGCTGTCCATCCGGGCTTCGAGCGTGCCGACGAACCCGTCGAGGGTGGTGTCGTCCGGCCGCGGCGCGCCTGCCGGTGGCATCTGCCGCGCACCCAGCTTGCGCAGGACCGCCTCCGAGACCTCGGCGTTCGCCGGGCCGAGGGCGGCGCCCTGGAGGGAGAGGCCTCCTGAGCGCGCCCGGTCGTTGTGGCACGACACGCAGTAGCGGTCGAGGAACGCCGTGGTGCCGTCCGCGGGCGCCCGGCCCTGTGCGGTCTGGGCCTGCGCCGGCTGGGCCTGCACCGGCTGGGCCTGCACCGGCTGGGGTTGCACCGCCTGGGGTAGCACCGCCTGGCCCTGCGCAGCCCGGGCCTGGGTGAGCCGGGCCTGCGTGAGCTGGGCATGCGCCGCCTGCGGCACCAGCGCGGCGGCGGGCGCCGGCTCGACGCGCTGTGCAGGGGCT
>JABFRY010000411.1 GCA_013140955.1 Acidobacteriota bacterium | reverse complement strand
CTACATGAGCGGCCCGGCGCCGCCGCGGCGCGGGACGCTCATGTAGAATGGCGGACGTCCAGCGCCCCGTCCGGCACGACGGGGTCGCACTTCCCGAGGTTGACCTCATGCCTGCCTACACGCTGACCGTGAACGGTAAGTCCGAGACCGTCGACGTGCCCGCCGACATGCCCCTGCTGTGGGTGCTGCGGGACGTTCTCGACCTCAAGGGCACCAAGTTCGGATGCGGCATCTCGCAGTGCGGGGCCTGCACGGTGCATCTGAACGGGCGCCCGACGCGCGCGTGCGTCACGCGCATCTCCGCCGCGGCGGGCGCCCGGGTGACGACCATCGAGGGGCTGTCGCCCGACGGATCCCATCCCCTGCAGGTGACGTGGCAGGACATCGACGTGCCACAGTGCGGCTACTGCCAGGCCGGGCAGATCATGTCGGCCGCCGCGCTGCTCGCCGAGAACCCGCGCCCGACGGACGCAGACATCGATCGCGCGATGAACGGCAACATCTGCCGGTGCGGGACCTACCTCCGCATCCGTCAGGCCATCCACAAGGCCGCCGCCCTGTCGGGCGACGCCTCGGCGCAACCGGCGCGGCCCGCCGTGGCCGGCGCACAGCAGTAGGGAGGGCTCCGTGACCACGATGCTCAGTCGTCGCTCGTTCCTGCGCGTGTCGGCCCTCGCCGGAGGCGGTCTCCTCATCGCTGCGCACCTCGACCCGGTGGCCGACCTGCTGGCGCAGGGACCGCCGGCCGCCCGAACGGCCTTCTCGCCCGCAGCCTTCATCCGGATCACTCCCGCGAACGCCGTCACCATCATCTCCAAGAACCCGGAAATCGGGCAGGGCATCAAGACGTCGCTGCCGATGACGATCGCCGAGGAGCTCGACGTCGAGTGGGCCTCGGTGACCATCGAGCAGGCCGACCTGGACGAGACGAAGTACGGCCGCCAGAATGCCGGTGGCAGCACCGCGACCCCCACCAACTGGGATCCGCTCCGGCAGGTTGGCGCCGCCGTGCGCCAGATGTTCGTCGCGGCCGCCGCCAGCGCGTGGGGCGTGCCGGAAGGGGAGCTGACCACGGGAGGCGGCACGGTGCGGCATGCCTCGAGCGGGCGCACCGCGACGTACGGATCGCTGACGGGGGTGGTGGCCGGCATGACGCCGCCCGCGCTGGACAGCGTGCGTCTCAAGAACCCCGCCGACTACCGGATCATCGGCACCACGATGCCCGGCGTCGACAACCAGGCCATCGTTACGGGCCGGCCGCTCTTCGGCATCGACTTCACCGTCCCGGGCATGCTCTCGGCGGTGTTCGAGAAATGCCCGGTGTACGGCGGGCGTGTGGTGAGCGCCAACCTCGACGAGATCCGCGCGATGTCCGGCGTGCGCCACGCCTTCGTCGTGGACGGCACCACGAACCTGATCGGCCTGATGCCGGGCGTGGCCATCGTCGCCGACTCGTGGTGGCAGGCCCGTACGGCGCGCCAGGCGCTGACGGTGGTCTGGGACGAAGGCGCCACTGCCAGTCAGAGCAGTGAGCTGTTCGCCCGCCGGGCACGCGAGCTGTCGTCGCAGCCGCCCGCCTTCACTCTGCGTGGTGACGGCGACGCCGCGACGGCGCTTTCGGGCACCCCCACTGTCGTCGAGGCGGCCTACAGTTATCCGTTCATCTCCCACGCGCCCCTCGAGCCCCAGAACTGCACGGCGCACTTCCGCGATGGACGCCTCGAGATCTGGGCCCCGACGCAGACGCCGGCCGCCGGGCGGGCGCTCGTGTCGGAGACGATGGGCATTCCGGAGGACCGCATCACGATCCATCTGGTGCGGGCCGGTGGCGGCTTCGGCCGTCGGTTGACCAACGACTACATGATCGAGGCGGCCTGGATTGCCCGCGAGGTCGGCGTACCGGTGAAGGTGCTGTGGACGCGCGAGGACGACATGCAGCACGACCACTATCGCCCGGGCGGATTCCACTTCCTCAAGGGCGGCGTGGATGCCGCCGGGCGGCTCGTGGCCTGGCAGAACCACTTCGTGAGTTTCGGTGAGGGTACGCGGTTCGCGAACTCGGCCAATATCGGCCCGAGCGAGTTCCCGGCGACCTTCGTGCCGAACTTCGAGTTCGGGTCCACGCTCATGCCGCTCGGGATCCCGACATTCGCCATGCGCGCGCCGCGCAGCAACGCCTTCTCCTTCGTCTTCCAGTCGTTTCTCGACGAACTGGCGGTCGCCGCCGGCCGGGACCCGGTGCAGTTCCGCCTCGACGTGCTGAACGCCGCCCGTGTCACGGCCGCGCCGCGCGCCCTCGAGGGGCAGAACCTGAACGACGGCTTCGACCCCGCGCGCATGCGCGGCGTCGTCGAACTGGTGGCCGACAAGTCCAACTGGTCGTCGAACGGGTCGCTCCCGAAGGGGACGGCGCGGGGCATCGCTTTCCAGTACAGCCATCGCGGCTACTTCGCCCATGTCGCCGAAGTCCAGGTGGACGCGCAGAAACGCGTTCGCGTCAACAAGGTGTGGGTGGCCGGCGACATCGGCCGGCAGATCGTCAACCCGAGCGCGGCGATCAATCAGTCGCAGGGCGCCGTCATCGAGGGCCTGAGCCACCTGATGGCATGGGAGGTCTCGTTCGAGGCGGGCCGGCCGCAGCAGAGCAACTTCCACCAGTACCCGCCGACGCGTCTGGTGCAGGCGCCGCCCGCCATCGAGGTGCACTTCCTCACCAGCGACAACTCGCCGACGGGTCTGGGCGAGCCGGCGCTGCCGCCGACCGTTCCGGCGGTCTGCAACGCGATCTTCGCCGCCACCGGCGAACGCATCCGCTCGCTGCCCCTGTCGGCGCACGGGTTCCGCTGGGCCTGACGGCTGCCAGGTCGCGTCATGTGACGCGAACGAATCGAGGACCGCGCGAGGGCCGCGTCACTCCGGTGACGCGGCCCTCCGCGCGTACGGAGATCGCGCGGACGTCAGGGCGAGGGCGGCGTGGGGGCCGTCCGCGGTGCGGGCGAGGCGCCCGCCGCGCTGGCCGGCACCGCCCCGAGCAGGAACTCGCGCCGGCGGTCGGCGAAGGCCCGCAGGCTTCCGGGCCCGAAGGCGTCGGCGGGGAAGTCGGCGAACGAGTCCAGCTTGTGCGGATCCTCACGGACGTCGTCGAGGATGAGCAGCTGTGACCGTTCGGCCAGCGGACCGAGCACGTCCCAGTCCAGCCAGCGCTCCGCGATGTCGCGCACGTACCCCAGGTAGCGCTCCCGGAGGGCCGGCACGGCCAGCAGCTTCGCGCGCAACGGCTTACGCGCGTCGGTGGTCTCGGCGAGCGGATCGAGCAGTACGCCGCCCCGGACGTTCGAGCCGAACGCGCCGCGCCCCGACACGTTGAACGTCTCGTTCATGTCGTGGGGGACGACATGGAACCGGCCGTCCGGGTCCTGATACAGGTTGTAGTCGCTGGCGCGCGACCAGTAGCCGTCGGCGTTCACCAGCGCGATGTCGAGCGCCAGGAACCGGAGCGCGGCGTCGATGTCGAGGAGGGGGGAGAGCGCGGCCTCGAGCCGCTCCGGGGGCGTCTGCGCGAGCACCCGGCACAGCTCGATGAGATCCGCCCAGGCATCGGGCTCGTCCTTCGTCCGAATCTCGTACGCCCGCCGGTAGGGCGCGGGGTTCTCGCCGAGGTACTCGAGACCCGCCCGGCCGTTCGGACTGCCGGGCACCTTCCAGCGGCGACCGTCGCGGGTGCCGAACCGGTCCTCCACGAAATCGCGGTTGAACTGCTCGGCCGCCACGTAGATGCCCCAGCTTTCCCCGTTGACGACGACGCGCACGTGGTTCGCCTTGGGTGCGGGCATGTACTGCCGGGCGATCTCGCTGAAGAGGACCGTGCGGAGGTACGTGGGGTCCTCATGGGAGTTGAGCAGGTTGAGGGTGCGGTAACCACCCACGTGCTGTCCGTCGTGCCGCGCGTCGATCGAGACGTTGAACGACCGCTTGTATCCCGGTGGGATCCGGCTGTAGGACGAGTTGCCGCGGAACGCGACGCCCACGTCCGGGTACGTGCGGCCATCCACCATCAGGGTGGCCGGGACCTCGACGTCCGTGTCGTAGAAGGCGGCCAGTTCCGACTCCCAGTCGTCGGCCTCGAACGTGAAGAAGAGCGTGCGCAACACCGTCGGGTCGTAGAGGTCCCCGGTCTGTGCCGCCACGTCGCTGGGATCGAGGCGGGGGCCGGAGGCGACCGCCGAGGAACCCCCGTCTCCACGCCCGGCGCGGCCCGACGCCTCGAGGCTCGCGCGAGCAGCCGGAAGTCAAGCTGGTTGGCCAGTTCGACCGGAACGACGACGGGTGGCTGGACGCCGAGGAACGGGCC
>JABFRY010000365.1 GCA_013140955.1 Acidobacteriota bacterium | reverse complement strand
GATCGCCATCGATGCCCGGGTCCACGCCACCTCGGCCACCGCCGGGGGCGTGCCGCTGGAGGACCTGAACACCACGCTCACGGCCACCGCGGGCGCGGTGTCGGCATCGCCGCTCGCTTTCGACGTGTTCGGCGGACGATTCGATGGGGGGTTCGAGCTGCGCCTGGGCGATGACCTCGGGCTCCAGCTCGATGCGAACCTCACAGGTCTCGACGTGGCGCGACTGGCCGCCTTCGGCGACGCGGACGGGACGGTCACCGGACGTCTCGACGCCACGGGTACGTTCGAGGGGCGCGGGCAGGATTTCGAGGGGGTGCTCACGTCCGCCACGGGAGACGCCACCGTGGCCATCGTGGACGGCACGATTCGCCGCCTGAATCTCATCCGGACCATCGTGCTCTTCTTCGGCCGGCCCGAGGCCGATGCCCCGGCGGGAACCGAGGCGTTCCAGCGGATCGACGCCCGTATCCGCGTGGCCGACGGCGTGGCTACGGCCGACGCGCTGACGATGAGGTCGCCCGATGTCGATCTCGAGGCGGAGGGCACGCTGGACCTTGGGACCAAGGCGCTCGCCGGCCGGGCCCGGCTGCTGCTCTCCGAATCCCTCTCTGGCCAAGCCGGCACCGATCTCCGCCGGTTCACGCTGGAGGGCGACCGCATCGTCCTGCCGGCCACGATCGGCGGCACGCTCGGCGACCCCAGTGTCGGCATCGACGCACGGGCCGCCGTGGGCCGCGCGCTCACCAACGAACTGCGACGGCGGCTCGGCGGCGTGCTGGAGCGCCTCCGTCAGCCGCAACCGGCTGCGGAGCCACCACCGACGCCTTGAACGCAGCACTGTGACATCTCGTGCAGCTTCCTCGGCACGGCGCGGTTGAGGTCGAAGATCCCGCCGCACAGGAGTATCCTTGGCCGCATGCGTCGTACGACCCCGATGAACCTTGTCGGCGTACTCGTGTTCGCGCTCCTGGCCGCGGCCGCTGGCGCGCTCAACGGCGCGCCGGCATCCACTGACGCGCCCGCACAGGGCAGCACGCTGCAAGCCGTCGCCCCGCGCCCCGCCGGTGCCGAGGGCCCGCACGATTACTTCGAGCGGCTGGTGGCCAGGCGTGACTTCTGGAAGGGTTTGTCGTTCCGTCCGAAGCCCGGGCACGACCGCGACTCGGTCTACTACACGAACCAGCTGGCCAAGCCCGACGATGGCGGCTACGCCGCAAGCAACCGGGAGCCTCTCTGGGTCACGTACGCGCCTGAGGCAGACGCCAACAGTGAGCGGCAGGACGCTGCACGCGCGGTGATCCCTGCCCGCCGCGCCCTGACTGAGCTCTCTGATGCCGTTGACGCGTCCGCGGCAATCCTGAATCTGGTTCCCGTTCCCGCCGTGGCGTCCGGGCTTGGAAACGGCCAGCACATCAAGATCGATGATGAGTGGATAACAGTGGTTCGTGACAAGTCGCCCCCCTACTCCACTGCGGGACGCATCACCGACGGGAAGGTCAGAGTAACGCGGGGGTCACTGGGAACGCGGGCAACCAGTCATCAAGCTGGGAGCGCGGTTCACGTGGCCAGCAACAGCCTGCTGAACATGGTGCGCTTTCCGCTGGGTACGACCGACGGGCACGCGTACCTCTTCACCTGGGACGCCTACTTCACCAAGTCCTGGATGGAGAGTGGCATCAACAACTACAAGGCCTTTCAGTTCTCGTCGGCGAAGCAGGGAGGCAACCGGGGAGACGCGATCTGGATGGAGCCACAGCTGAACCTCGATGCTGGCGGGGCGTCCAATCGCGCGGCCTGCTTCGTGCCGGGACGCACCCTCGCAGCGGCGCGCATCAGGATGTACAGCAGCCCTGGTGGAGAACAGCGATGGTCACCCACACGCGGCAACTACCTTGGCCCCGACGTCCTTCGGAGTCCTCTTGGCCCTCGGCGCGGGGATTTCTGCATCGAGACGGGACGCTGGGTTCGCTACTGGGTGTGGATTGAGCAGAACGCCGACGACTATGACGTGCTGCACTACTGGGTGGCCGACGAACGTCAGGATCCGGTACACATCTACGACGGCCTCCGTATTTCGGTCAGGACCACCGGCCCAACCCCGAACTCCATCCTCAGGTGGTGGCTGGAACTGAATACGTCCGACAGCGGACTCAAGCGCGGTGACGAACGCGACTTCGTCACCTACCTCAGGAACTTCGCCGCCTTGGTCGATCCGCCTGCCGACTGGTCGGCGCTGCGCGTCAAGCCTGTACGCTGAGGCGCCTCGAACATTCCGGGGACGCGGTCGTATGTAGTGACCGACGTCTTCCCCAGGAGGTTCCGGATGCTGTGTGAACGTTGCGCGAGCGAGTACGAGCCCGGCGATGGGTACTGTCGTGCGTGCGGCACGCCCACCCGCGAGGCAAGCGAGACCCGCCGGCTGACGAGGCTCCCTGATGAAGGCCGGGTTGCGGGCGTCTGTGCGGGGATCGCGTCCTACGCCGGCGTGGACGTCGCGCTCGTGCGCCTGCTCGCCATCGTGCTGACGGTCCTGCCTGGTGCCATCCTCGGCGGGGCCCTGGTGTACCTGGTGATCTGGGCGCTGGTCCCCGCGGCGGCGGGGCCGATCCGTCCACCCGCCGGCCCGCGCCTGTTCCGCCCCCGCGACGATCGGAAAGTCGCTGGCGTGTGCGGCGGCCTCGCGCGCTATCTGGGCATCGACGCCACCGTGGTCCGCGTGGCGTGGGTGGTGCTGTCGGTGGTGCCGGGGGCCGTGGTGCTCGGCATCGCCGCCTACGTCGTGGCGTGGGTCATCATGCCCGGTGCGGAACCGCACGCGGACGGCGCACCGGTCGTCGTCTGAACGACGCACCGGCACGGTGCACCGCGGACGTCACGCCGGCGGGCGCGCGGCCTCGGTCCGCAGCCAGTCGGCGAACGCCACGACGCCCTCCGCGTAGGACGTGCGCGGATCGTATCCGAGGAGCGACCGCGCCCGGTCGACGGCGGCCCATGTCTGAGGCACATCGCCCGGCTGCTCGGGCAGCCACTCGATCGCCGCCTGCACGCCGAGCGCGTGTTCCAGCCCCCGCACCAGGTCGAGTAATGTCACGGTCTCGTTGTTGCCGAGATTGATCACCTCGTAGGGCGAGCCGGTATAGCGCAGCGCACCCTCGATCCCCTGCACGATGTCGTCGATGTAGGTGTAGTCGCGCCTGGTCGTCCCATCCCCGAACAGCGGCACGGGCCGGCCGGCGAGCAGCAGCCTGGCAAACTTGTGGATGGCCAGGTCGGGCCGCTGACGCGGGCCGTACACCGTGAAGAAGCGCAGCGCGATGAAACGGATGCCGTAGAGGTGACTGTAGACGTGGCCCAGCAGCTCGCCACTGACCTTCGTGCTCGCGTACGGGGAGATCGGCTGCAGCACCGCGTCCGACTCCCGCCACGGCACCCGGGGATTCACGCCGTACACGCTGCTCGACGAGGCGAACACGAACTGCGGGGTGCTCCACTCGCGGGCCAGTTCGAGCAGGTTCTGGGTCCCGACGACGTTGACGTCGAGGTAGCCGACCGGATCGGCGATGGAGGGACGTACCCCGGCCCGCGCCGCGAGGTGGACCACGGCGTCGAATCCGCCCCCGAGGCCCGCCCGCAGGGCGGGCAGGTCGCGGATGTCCGCCTCCACGAGGCGCCACGCGGGATTCCGGCGGTGCGCCTCGATGTTCCGCTCTTTCACCCCGCGCGGGTAAAACGGATCGAAGCTGTCCACCGCCGTGACCCGACAGCCCTGCCGAAGCAGGGCGTCGGTCAGGTGGCTGCCAATGAAGCCGGCGCCACCCGTCACGAGCACGTGCGACATCAGGCGACGCCGGCCGGCTCGTGCGCGCCGAGGGGCCGTGCCGCGCCAAGCCGCGTCACGTTCGGCCCGGGCTTCTTGATGGCGTTGCGCGTATCGACCACGACCTTGCCCACCCGCTGGAACTCCGCGTAGTCGAATCGCGAGTGATCGGTGACGACCACGACGCAGTCGTAGGCGCCGGTCGAAGCCGTCGAGACGTCCACGTGCTCGAGATCGATGCCGTTCTGCCAGTGCTTGCCGGCGAGCTTCGGCACGTGGGGATCCGAATAGGCCAGGGTCGCGCCCCGTTCCTGCAGCAGACCCAGGAGGTCGAGCGCCGGAGACTCGCGGATGTCGTCCACGTCCCTCTTGTACGCGACGCCGGCCAGCAGGACCTTCGAGCCGTTGAGCGGCAGCCGCACGGCGTTGAGGGCGTCCGACACCAGGGACACGACATGGTGCGGCATCGCGCCGTTGACGGCGCCGGCGAGCTCGATGAAGCGCGCCTCGAAGCCCGACTGCCGCGCCTTCCACGACAGGTAGAACGGATCCACCGGGATGCAGTGGCCGCCGAGGCCCGGCCCCGGATAGAACGGCATGAAGCCGAACGGCTTGGTGGCCGCGGCGCTCACGACCTCCCACACGTCGATGCCGAGCCGGTCGCACATCAACGCGAGCTCGTTGACCATGCCGATGTTCACGGCGCGGAACGTGTTCTCGAGCAGCTTGACCATCTCGGCCACGCGCGTGGAACTCACGGGCACGACGGTGCCGATAGCCGGCCCGTACAGCGCGCCGGCGAGCGTCGAGCAGTCGGGCGTCATGCCGCCGATGACCTTCGGCACGTTGCTCGTGTTGAACGTCGGATTGGCCGGATCGATGCGCTCGGGCGAGAACGCGAGGAAGAAGTCCTTGCCCCCCCGCAGGCCGCTGCGTTCGAGGATCGGCAGCACGAGTTCGTCGGTCGTCCCTGGATAGGTGGTGGACTCCAGGATGATCAACATGCCCGGCCGCAGGCGCGTGGAGATCTCCTCGGCCGCCGCCACGATGAACGACAGGTCCGGGTCCTTCGTCTTCCGGAGTGGCGTCGGCACGCAGATGTTGATGGTGTCGAGCTCCTTGATGACGTCGAAGTCGGTCGTCGCCCGGAGCAGGCCCTTGGCCCTCAGCGCCCCGACGTCCTCGGACGACACGTCGTCGATGTAGGAGCGGCCCTCGTTGATGATGCCGACCTTCGTGGCGTCGAGATCGATCCCGGTCGTGGTGTAGCCCGAGCGGGCGAACTCCACGGCGAGGGGAAGTCCGACGTAGCCGAGACCGATGACACCGGCGCGCACGCGGCGCGCACGGATCGTTTCGAGCAGGGAGGCGGCAGTAGCCGATGTGGTCATGTTCGACGATTCCTCATGAAGCGGTGAGCCAGAAACGCCAAGGCAAGATGCTGGCCACTCCCAACACGGGACAGTTGACCTCGCAAGGCGAGTTGTCTGCTTGACAGAAGCTTTTTATCCACGAACCTGGTGAACTAGCATCCAGCGCCACGCAGGCGCTGGGAGCCGTCCATCACGATTCTGTAATGAAAACGCCCGGTTCACTCCGGGCTTATCGGCCGTTCCGCGAAGCGGCAACGTGCTTGCTTCCTCGAAGTGCCGTGATCTTGGCCGAGGCGCAGCGAGAATCAGTGATTTGCACGGAATATTTTCTTCGCGGCCCCGAAAGCGCCAGGACACTCCCCGCTCGCCTGTGCCAATGCTCGTCGCGTCTCCTCTTCCCGCGCCTTCCGTGGCATTCGTAAACGTACCCCCGGGGCGCAGCGCGGAAACGGCGGCCTGCAGCGGGCCCTCGCGCAGCGTCGTCGTCACGGCGTGCTCTCCCCGGGCGTGCGCTCCGGGGATGTGTCCTTCGGCCCGGGTGCTGACGTCATGACCGCCGCACGGCAGGTACTCGTCGTCGCTCCCCTGCCGTACCTGGCCGACGCCGTGGTGTCGTGGCTGGCAGCTGCCGGCCACGACGTCCGTCTGGTGCGCGACTTCTCGGATGCCAAGCTGGCACTCGACCTCGAGCCTCCCGACCTGCTCGTCACCGAACTCAAGCTCGGAGCGTTCAACGGCCTCCATCTGGCCCTCCGGGCTCTCCGCCACGGCAGCCGGACGGCCGTCCTCGTCGTCGGCCCTCCGGATGCCGGCCTTTCGGCCGACGCAGGGCGCCTGGGTGCACGCTATCTCGCTGAGCCGGTGACACAGCTGGCCTTCCAGGCGGCGGTCGAGGACGCACTCGGCCCGAAGACCGACGCACGGCGGTCGCCCCGGAAGGCCGTCCCCCGGCTGCCCGCTACGGTCAATGGCCTTCCCGCGGCCCTCGTCGACATGAGCTATCAGGGATTGCGGTTCGAAATGGCGGAGGAAGACGCCGGGATGCTTCGCGCGGAGGTCACGGTTGGCACGCCCCTGTCGGCCGTCGAGTTCCCGGTGCGGCCGATCTGGACGGCGGCGGGGGACGACCAGGGCATGGTGTCGTGCGGCGCCACGCTGGCCATGGTGGACCCCGAGTCCATCGTAGCCTGGCGCGATCTCGTCGATGCCGCTCCCGGCGGCACGCTCGACGCCAACTGACCCCTCGCAGAGGGCCTTCTGCACGGCGTTCTGCACCTACGCCGCGAACCCCTCAGGCGCTGGCAATCCGGCTGCCCTCCCGCTCCCGCACACCAGCCGGCATCATCCGGAAGCGCTGGAAGGGGACGTGGCACTGGTACTTCCTGAGGAAGTTCAGGAACCGCTTGTAGTCCTCGGCCGGCATGTTGAAGCTGGTCACCAGCATCTTGTAGTTGCCACGGGTGTGCTCGAGGCCCATGCGCACCAGCTCCCGCACGTCGTGGCGCGTGAGGTCGCGCGCCATGAACGGTTCGTAGACCTCCGACCAGAACGATCCTCGCTCCCGAATGAGACGGTTGAACAACAGGTCGGGGACGGGCGCCACGGCGGCGGGCCGATCGGCCAGGTAGCCCGCAGCTTCGGCGGCCCGCGGCTGCATCTCCACGGGAAGGAACCCCACATCCACACGTCCGGTGCGGCACCGCAGGATCAGGCGCTCGGCCACGTTCTTGAGTTCCCGCACGTTGCCCGGCCAGTTGTAGGCCGTGAGGATGCGCATCGCCTCGGCGCTGATCTCGGGCAGGGGGCGGTGATGCGTGTCGGAGAAGTGGTGCAGGAAGTGATTGAGCAGGACGAAGACGTCCTCGCGGCGGTCGCGGAGGGGCGGCACCTCGATGTGCACCACGTTCAGGCGATAGTAGAGATCCTCGCGGAAGGACGCTTCGCTGATCCGCTCGAGCAGTCGCCGGTGGGTGGCCGTGATGACGCGCACGTCGAGAGCCGCCTGGCGTCGCTCCGAACCCACCCGCTGGATCTCGCCCGTTTCCAGGAAGCGAAGCAGGAGGGCCTGCATCCGGAGGCTCATCTCCCCGACTTCGTCCATGAAGATGGTGCCGCCCTGTGCGGCCTCGAGCCACCCCTTCTTGTCGCGGTGGGCATCGGTGAAGCTGCCCTTCACGTGCCCGAAGAGTTCGGTCTCGAGCAGGGAGTCCGGGAACCCCGCGCAATTGATCGTCACGAGGGGTCCGCGGCTGCGGGCACTCCGCTCGTGGATCATGCGCGCCACGATTTCCTTGCCGACGCCGCTCTCCCCGGTGATGAGTACCTTTGCGTCGGAGCGTGCGGCATGAAGTACTTCTTCTTCGACGCCTCTGAGCGCCGCACTCACGCCGACCATCATCGCAGGCCTGTCCATCGTTCGCCTTTCGGTTCTGACGGCTCGCAAGCTCGAACCGGAAGTGGGCATTCTGCTGGTACCGTGCGAACAAAGTCAACAGAACGGAGAAATTTTGTTCCGTGTTTTCGCGGATTTTGCAGGAAGTCATGGGCCCGTTGCAGTCAACGGTCATCCCCGGGCTCTAGAACAGCCCTCAGATGCCCTAACATGGGACGATTTTGTGACTTATCACTTCAGCTTACCGTTGCGCAGCGTGGGGAAGCGGTCCGAAGACGAAGCCGAAAGGTACCTGCTGCGAAGATTCCCCCGCTTGCGCAGGCGTCATTCGTCTGCTTGAGCGAAGACTTTGTTCTTCGAGTCTTCAGGGTCCTCTGGTGCACTGCCCCGCCACCATACCCCCGTCGTCCGGGACGCATCCCACGTTTCAGCCGGGAAGTCGCGGAGGAAGGCGCCCGCGGGGGCTGCGGACGTCCCAAGCTCGAGATGGCTGCGTCCTTGCACAACGGCACGGGGTCGCCCTGGCACGGCTGGGCGGCCGCACGCGGTAACGGCAAGGTGCCCGGTCACGTTCGGGCAAATGAGGTCGAGGACACAACGCGATGAAATCTCCCCGCCCCAGCCTGCTCGTCGGGGTCAGCCCGGCGATGACGGAGCTCAAGGCAGAAATCGAGCGCGTCGCCCGTTCCGATGCCAAGGTCCTCATCACCGGCGAGAGCGGATCGGGAAAGGAACTCGTCGCACAGGCCGTGCACAACGGCAGCGGCCGAGCCGACAAGGCCTTCGTTGCCGTCAACTGCGCCGGCCTGCCGGAAACGCTCCTGGAATCGGAACTCTTCGGTCACGTGAAGGGATCCTTCACCGGGGCGTACCGTGACAAACTGGGCAAGTTGGAGCTGGCCGACCAGGGGACGATGTTCCTTGATGAGATCGGCGAGATGACGTTGCGCATGCAGGGACTGCTGCTCCGCTTCCTCGAGACCGGCGAGCTGCAGAAGGTCGGGTCGGACCGGGCCCTCGGCCGGGTGGATGTCCGCGTGCTCGCCGCCACGAACCGGAACCTGCGCGACATGATTTCGCAGGCCACGTTCAGGGAAGATCTCTTCTACCGGCTGAACGTCATTCATCTCACGGTGCCGCCGCTCCGGGAACGCAAGGAGGACATCCCGGCCCTGGTCAACCACTTCCTGCAGCACTTCACGAGGAACGACACGTACGTGCCCCGTGAGATCGCACCGGATGCGATGTCGGTGCTCACGCAGTACGCGTGGCCGGGCAACGTGCGGGAGCTGGAGAACGTGGTGGAGCGCCTGGCCGTCACCGGCAGCGGGCACACGATCCGGGTGCAGGATCTGCCGATCGAGATTCGGGCGCACCAGGGCGTGAGCCTCCGCCCGAAGAAGGAACGCCGGCGTACGGTGGCCGACGATCTCTACAAACGGCTCGTCGAGGAGCGCGAGTCGTTCTGGTCGGTGGTCTATCCGCTCTACATGCAGCGCGAGATCACCAAGTCCAACGTGCGGGACGTCGTGCGGAAGGGGCTCGAGGAAGCCCGAGGCAACTACAAGATCGTGGCCCGGCTCTTCAACATGGAGCAGGGCGAGTACAAGCGGTTTCTGAATTTCCTGCGAAAGCACGATTGCCAGGTGCCGTTCAAGGAGTACCGGTGATTACATCAGCACTGCCTCAATCAGCACTGCCGCAAACAGCACGGCCTCACACATCCCGCCGCGCGCGTGCCGCGTGGCTGCGTCGAGCGGTGTTCTGCGCACTGCTGCTGTCCACGTCGGCTCCCGCATTCGCGCAGGCGGGCGCCCAGGGATCCGGGCAGCCTCCGCAGGCTCCCGCGGGCGTCACACCACCGCCCGACTACGTCATCGGCCCCGAAGACGTGCTGAGCGTCCTGTTCTGGCGCGAGCAGGACATGTCGGCGGAAGTCGCCGTCAGGCCGGACGGGATGATCACGCTGCCGCTCATCAACGACATGGCCGCGGCCGGCCTGACGCCGGACCAGCTGCGCGAGCAGATCATGGAGGCGGCCGGGAAGTTCGTCGAGACGCCGAGCGTGACGGTCACGGTGAAGGCCATCAACAGCCGCAAGGTCTTCATCACGGGCATGGTGGGCAAGCCGGGACAGTACGCGCTCACGTCGCCCACCACGGTCCTGCAGCTCATCGCGATGGCAGGGGGGCTCCACGAGTTCGCGGACGCCAAGAAGATCGTGATCATGCGGGCGGAGGGCGGCAAGCAGACCGCCATGCCGTTCAACTACAAGGATGTCCTGGACCGGAAGAACCTGAGCCAGAACATCGATCTCAAGCCCGGCGACACGGTCATCGTTCCCTGATTCCACCGAAGATGCGCTCTCCATCCGTTCGCGCCATCGTTCTCGCGGCGCTCGTCATGAGCGCGGCTTCGCCCGCCAGTGCCCAGCAGGCCGGCGAGGGCGGGGTCCGCCGCCCGTTCCGGGGCCTGTTCGGCGGCGACAGCGGGACACCTACGGAGAACGGGCAGCACATGAGCGTGTCGTTCACCGCGCTCGGCGCGTACGACGACAACGTGTTTGCGGGCGAGCGCGGCAGCACCAACCCCCAGTTCCAGCGACCCGGTGTCTACGGCGCGATGACCACTGGGCTCGTCTACTCGAATCAGGGCGATCGCCACAGCTTTGACGCGACCGGGACCGCGGCGTTTCGGTACTATCCCGATCAGGACGCCGTCAGTAGTACGCAGCAGATGGGTTCGATTGCGTATGGCATGAGGCTGGGCCGGACGAGCCTCCAGCTCTCGCAGGCGGCAGTGCGGGCTCCCCGATTCGGCTTTCAGGGGTTCCCTGAACTGGCACCTATCGACGGGAGCAGCTTGTCCACCGAGCCCCTGGCGTTCGGCACAAACGATTTCGACCTCACCTTGCTCGAGATGGTCCGCCTCGCCAGCGGCGCATCTGTGACACAGACACTCAGCTCGCGCTCCTCTTTGAGCTTCAATTATTCGCTCAGGCACACGCGATTTCCTGACGGGGCGCCGGATGTCACAAATCAACAAGGCGGAGGGCAGTACGACCGGCAGATCACCAGAGGAGCTTCGCTACGCCTCGGCTACGGGTATCGACAATTCGGCGTGGCCAGCCCAAACGGACAGACGGGCGTTCACGACATCAACGTGGGCGTGAACTACCAACGGGCGCTGTCGTTCTCACGTCGCACAACGCTCCACTTCGACTCGGGCTCATCGATGGTAGCGCGGCAGGGCCGCACGTTCATTCGGCTGACGGGCGTTGCCGATCTCGAGCACGAAATCGGTCGCACGTGGACCGCGCGAGCCGCGTTCCAACGGGGCGTCCGCATGATCGATGGCTTCGCCGAACCGGCGTTCTCGAATTCCATCAGCGCGCAAGTCGGGGGCCTGGTGGCGAGAAGAATTGACGTCAGTGGCAATGTCGCTTACGTCAAGGGCCTGACGGGGATAGGCGAGGACGCCCTTGATTCGCGATTCACAACTTACGCGGCGACCCTCACGGTGAGGTATGCCTTCTCGCCGATCCTGGCTGCATACACGCAAGTCCTGCGGTACCGCTACGTCTTCGGCGAAGACGTTCAGCTCCCTGCAGGATTCGACCGCTCGGTCGAACGTGGCGGCGCGCGTTTCGGCGTGACATCGAGCATTCCGCTTTTCTAGGCGAGGACACGAATGATTCCCGGAAAGACCTACAAGCCCGAAGACTACATCGAGATCCTGTGGCGCCGGAAGTGGGTGGGCATCATCCCTTTTGTTGTAGCCGCTGTCGGCACATTCGTCGGCTCCCAGCTCCTGCCCGATCAGTTCCGGTCGGAAGCGCGGGTGATGGTCGTGCCCCAGCAGGTACCCGAGAACTATGTGCAGACCACGGTGACCGCCACCGTGGAAGACCGCCTGCAGTCGATCGCCGCGCTCATCCAGAGCCGTACCCGCCTCGAACAGCTCGTGCAACGGTTCGACCTCTACAAGGAGGAGCGTGAGCGGATGATCATGGAGGACGTGGTCACGCTCATGCGCGCGAACATCGGCCTGAGCGTAGACCGTCCCCGGAATCGACGCGACGATCCGGGCTTTTTCACGGTGAGCTTCCTCTCGCCTGATCCGCGGGCGGCCATGCAGGTGACCGAGGCGCTGGCCACGGCCTTCATCAACGAGAACGTTACCGGCCGTACGACCCAGGCCGACCAGACGAACCAGTTCCTGCAAGCGCAGCTCGATGAGGCCCGCCGCAACCTGGTGGACCACGAGCAAAGGCTCGAGGCGTTCCGCCGGACCTATTCCGGGCAGCTGCCCACACAGGT
Organism: Acidobacteriota bacterium; assembly: GCA_013140955.1. Lineage (GTDB taxonomy): Bacteria > Acidobacteriota > Vicinamibacteria > Vicinamibacterales > UBA2999 > JABFRY01. The sequence continues at coordinate 2,178 of JABFRY010000365.1, read as the reverse complement.
GCAATCGAACCTGAGCGTGATGCAGAGCACGCAGGTGCAGCTGCAGGCCGTGCGCGACACCATCAACCGCGACACTGACCGCCAGCTCGTGCTCCAGAGGATGATCACCGATGCGATCGTGCTGGACGAGGCCACCTCGCAGGCGACGATGGCCGCCAACCCTACCTCCGTGTCAGCGTCCGCGCCGGCCGCCGATCAACTCGCGGCAGCACGAACGGCGCTCGCCGCGCTGCAATTGCGACTGAAGCCCGAACATCCGGACGTCCAGCGCATGAGGCGGACGATCGCGGAACTCGAGGCCAAGGCGGAGCAGGAAGCGCTGAAAGCGCCGCTCTCTGCACAGGACGGGACAACGCCAGTCCGGCCGCTCAATACCACGACGGTGAACCAGCAACAGCGGCTGTCTGGCATGCGGGCGGAACTCGAGAGCCTGGAGCGCCGCATCGCCACGAGCCGTAGCGAGGAAGCGCGTCTGAGCGGAATACTGGAGCAGTACCGTTCCCGGATCGAAGCCGCGCCCACGCGCGAAGCTGAGATGACGGACCTGATGCGCGACTATCAGACGATGCAGGACAATTATCAGAGCCTGCTCAACCGCAGTCAGGAGTCGCGTATCGCAGCGGACCTCGAACGCCGGCAGATCGGCGAGCAGTTTCGCGTCGTCGACCCCGCGCGGCTGCCTATCCGACCGTTCAGCCCCGACCGCCTGCGCATCAACCTGATGGGCTCGTTTGCCGGGCTCGCCCTCGGCGTGGCCCTGATCGGTCTGCTGGAGTACCGCGACACGAGCCTTCGCACGGACGACGACGTGGTGATGAGCCTGGCGCTTCCGGTGCTGGCCGTCATTCCGATCATGATCAGCGCGGCGGAGAAGCGTCGGATCCGCCGACGCAGATTCGTGATGGTCGGGGCGTCGCTCGTCGTGACCATCGGCATCGTGGCGGTGGTCGTCTGGCGGATGAACCTCCTCGACCGGATTCCGGGATTCTGATGTACGAAACGTTCTTCGGCCTGCGCGAGCGGCCGTTCGACCTCACGCCGAACCCGCGCTACCTGGTGCTCACGAGCGCTCACCGCGAGGCACTGAGCAACCTGGAGTACGGCATCGCCAGCCGCAAGGGCATCACCCTGCTGCTCGGCGAAGCCGGCACGGGCAAGACCACGCTCATCCGGACGGCACTCGAGCGGCAGCCCGAGCGCGTGCACTGCGTGCAGGTCCAGAACCCGGCGCTCACGCGCACCGAGTTCGTCGAGATGCTCGCGGCGCGGTTCGGGCTGAGTGATGCGGCGCGCCAGTCGAAGACGACGCTGCTGCTGGAACTCGAAGCCCTGCTCACCGAGCGGCGGCGACTCGGTGAAACCACGGTCCTGCTGGTGGACGAGGCCCAGAGCCTTCCCCTCGAGCTGCTGGAGGAGATTCGCCTGCTCGCCAACATCGAGACCTCCGACGAGAAGCTCCTGTCGGTGATCATGGCCGGCCAGCCCGAGCTCGGTGTCCGACTCGACACGCAGGAGCTGCGGCAGATGAAACAGCGCATCGCGCTGCGGTGCGAGCTGCGGCCGCTCACGCTCCAGGAGTCGTGCGGGTACGTGGCAGGGCGCCTGCGGGCGGCGGGTGGCGTCGGTGCACGGACCTTCACGCGCGAGGCCGTGACGCTGATGCACGAACGGGCCCGGGGCATTCCGCGCTCCATCAGCGTCATTGCGGACAATGCGCTGCTCACCGGCTTTGCGGCCGGGCAGCGGCCCGTCGGCACGCGCCTGGTACTGGAGGTCTGCCGGGATCTGGCGATTGAGGGGAATGAGGAGACGCCCGAGGCGGCGCCGTTGCCCGCTCTCATGGACCGGCAGCCAGAGCCGGTGTCCGCGGCGGCCGAGGGCCGCATGCTGACCCTCGGGGACGGAGTGGAGGGCGAGCTTCCGGTTGCGGAGCCAGACGCCCCGATCGAACCCGCCGTACTGGGCGGCGCACCGAGGCGCAGGCGCTTCGGCATTTTTTGACGGTGATGTGAGGCGAGGATGAGTCGAGTCGATGACGCAATGCGGCGAGCCGCCGAAGAGGCCCAGGGTCTCGACGGTGCCGGCACGCCAGCCCCCGTGGAGGGTGAAGACTCGGTCTCGCTCGCGCGTGAGCCGTTTCCCATCGAGATGCCGGACCGCCGCGTGAGCTCCGAGGGC
>JABFRY010000549.1 GCA_013140955.1 Acidobacteriota bacterium | reverse complement strand
CCTCCCACCCGCACGGTCGTGCCCCGGCCAGCCTGGGCCTGGGCCGCGGCCGCCGGCACGGCGAACGCTGGCGCGAGCAGGCACACGCACAGCAGGAATCTGGTAGCTCTGGCCACAGTCATACGCTCCTTGTTGTCTGTCTGATTGCACATCGACCTCGCGACTGTAGTCAGGGCCCGTCAAGCAGAGGCAACAGGTGTGTTACGGCCGCGTTAATTGGCCGAAGCCCTTCCGGGCAGCCCAGCGCAACCTGTGCAATCGCAGGGAGTTAGGCAAACGTCACGCGTTCACGAGAATCTCCCGGGGTGTCCCGCCCGTGGGGACTGGACGCGCTCCCGCGCGTCAGGCTGAATCGGCGAACGCGGCGCCAGGACCCAGGGCGGACGGATCCTGGCAGCGGCGCAGCCGCAGGGGACGCTCCCAAGGGCGGCCGGGTCAGGGGCTGGGGTGGTGGAGGTCGCCGCTCGGCGGAAACGGATGAAGGAGGGTAGGGGTCGAGGCCGTCTGACTCGTGCGCGTGGCTCAGAGGCGTGTCGTCAGCGCGAACCCGAGCCACACCGCCAGGACACCGCCCACGAGCTGGCCGACGGCATTCAGCAGGGCAAGGCTCGTCTGGCCTCCCCGCAGCAGTGTGAACGTATCCAGGCCGAACGAGGAGAACGTCGTGAAGCCGCCCAGCAGCCCCACGACGAGGAACACGCGCACGCGCTCGTCGAGCGCCACGCGGCTGGACGCCAGCACGCCCGCCAGCAGGCCGATGGCGAGGCACCCGGCGAGGTTGACCAGGAAGATGCCCGCCGGAAATGGTCCCCACGCCACGCGTTGCGACACCCACAGCGTTGAGGCGTGCCGGAGCAGGGCACCCATGGCGCCCCCGGCCCCGATGGCGAGCCAGATCATCCGGACATCCTAGTGTGGATTTCGTCCCGGTGTCGTGCCACGGGCACGCACGCTACTCTCGCCCGCCGCGCGGGCAGGCTCCCGGCTGGCGCGTCTGTCGCGCTATCGTTACGCACCGAACGGATGCTGGACGAGCCGGCCCGACACGCGCGTGTCCGCCATGGGTCAGGCCGCTCGTCCACCTTGCTCAGGAGCTCTTGTGACGCTCATCCCCCTGTTTCCGCGCCGCACGGGGCGCCATGCCGGCCGCAGTGCTACCCACGGTGTCGTCCGCCGTGCCGCGCACCGCAGCACCGTCCGCAGCACCCTCCGCAAGGCCACGTGCCGCCTGGCCCTCGCGATCCTGGCACTGCTCGCCGCGGTCGGCTCGCCACCCGTCATGGCCCAGCAGGAGCGGGTCGAGACACCGCAGACGTGGTTCGACGAGGGGCGGGCCGCGCTGGCCGAGGCCCTCGCCCTTCCCCGCCGCGAGGGACGAGCCCGCAATGTGGTGCTCGTCGTGGGTGACGGCATGGGCCTCTCGACGGTGGCTGCCGCACGCATTCTCGAGGGCCAGCAGCGCGGACAGCGCGGCGAGGAGAACCGCCTGGCGTTCGAGGACCTGCCCTACGTGGCCCTCTCGAAGACCTACAGCGTCAACCAGCAGGTGGCGGACTCCGCGCCCACGATGACCGCGCTCATCACGGGCGCGAAGACCAACGATGGGATCCTCTCGCTCGATCAGCAGGCGATCCGCCAGGACCATACCTCAGCACGCGGGCGCGAACTGCGGACGCTCCTCGAGATGGCCGAGGATGCCGGCAAGGCCACCGGGATCGTCTCCACCGCACGCATCACCCACGCCACGCCAGCCGCCACCTACGCACATGCGGTGGAACGCGACTGGGAGGACGACAGCCAGCTCTCGGACGCCGCGCGCACGGCCGGCTACCCGGACATCGCGCGGCAGCTCATCGACTTCTCCCACGGCGACGGCATCGAGGTGGCCCTCGGAGGTGGACGGCAGCACTTCCTGCCGGAGACGATGACGGACCCCGAGTACCCGGACGCGAAGGGGCAGCGGAAGGACGGACGCAACCTCGCGGCCGAGTGGGCCGCCCAGCGGCCCGGCGCGCAGTGGATCTGGAACCGGGCGCAGTTCGACGCGGTGGATCCGGCCACGACCACGCACCTGCTCGGCCTGTTCGAGCCCTCGCACATGCAGTACGAGCACGACCGGCCCGGTGACGCGGCCGGCGAGCCGTCCCTGCGCGAGATGGCCGACAAGGCGCTCGACGTCCTGTCCCGCGACGAGCGCGGCTTCTTCCTCATGATCGAAGGCGGCCGGATCGACCACGCCCACCACGCCGGTAACGCCTACCGGGCCCTCACCGAGACCATCGAGCTGTCGAACACCGTGCGCGCGGTGCTCTCCAGGGTGAACCTGGACGACACGCTGGTCATCGTGACGGCCGACCACAGTCATGTCCTGACGTTCGCGGGGTATCCCAGGCGCGGCAATCCGATTCTCGGCAAGGTGATCGGCAACGAGGACAACGGATCCCCTTCGACCACGTTCGACGTCGATCTCCTCGGCCGCCCCTACACCACGCTCAGCTACGCCAACGGGCCGGGCTTCCCTGCCGCGACCGACCAACAAGCGGCAGGGCCGAAGCACTTCTTCCACGCACCACGGGCCGCGAACCGGAACACGGACGGCCGTCCGCTGCTGTCGTTCGTGGACACGACTGCCCCCGACTACCTGCAGGAGAGCATGGTGCCCCTGGCCGGCGAAACACACGGGGGCGAGGACGTGGCCATCTACGCGACCGGACCGTGGGCGCACCTGTTCCACGGTGTGCGCGAGCAGCACTACGTCTTCCACGTGATGAGCCACGCCCTCGGGTTGGGCCGGTAGACGCAGGCGCGCCCGCTACGCGGGGTGCGTCAGGCGCGACGGGGCGTGCGCGGAAAGCGGTCCGGGTTGTCGGTGAACACGGCGTCCACGCCCAGCACGTCGAGGTAGTACCGAATCTCCTCGGTGAGGTCGGGACGTGCGGGCGCGGGCGCGCGCGTGGAGAAGGTGTAGGGCGTGACGCCGAGGCCGATGTCGTGGGCGGCGGCGACCAGGTCGGGCCGCCCCTCCACGAGCGGCTTGGCCGGTCCGATGCCGGTTGCGAACTCCGCCACGGCCCGCAGCCCGTCGGGTGTGAGCCACCGGGAGGCGGCGCCGCGATCCACGAGCATCGTGCGCGCCACGCGCGGCAGATCGACCGCCAGGCGCCTGAGCGGCGCATCGTCGAAAGACTGCACGATGACCTGCTCGGCCGCCGTGGTCAGCAGGTCCAGGCGCCGCAGCGACGTCAGCCACGCGGCGGTCATGTCGAGCCCGCGCGCCACGTAGAGTACCGGCATCTTCAGTTCGGGATAGAGCCCAGCGCGCCCGCGCACGAGTTCGACCGCCTCTTCCCACGTGGGCACGCGCGCGCCGCGAAAGCTGGAACCGAACCACTGGCCCGCGTCGAGACGGCGCACCTCGTCGAGCGTGAAGTCGACCGCGAGCCACCGGCGCCGACCGGTCCCGGGTTCCGTCGTCGCGCGGTCAGGAAACACCTCGGCCACGTCCGTGGTCCGTTCGAGGGAGTCGTCGTGCAGGCAGATGAGCACGCCGTCGCGCGTCATCGCCAGGTCCTGCTCCACGAAGTCCGCACCCTGGTCGAGGGCCAGCTGGTAAGCGGCGAGCGTGTGTTCGGGTGCGTAGGCCGACGCCCCGCGATGCGCGACCGCATACGGCCTCCGACGGACAGGTCCCTGCGCCGCGGCGCCGGTCGGGCGGGTGGCGAGCCCGGCAGCGAGCAGGGTCAGAGCATCCCGACGCGACAACATGTCACTCAGCATACGGCCTGTGCGCAAGATCCGCGTAACGCACCCCGCGCTGAGAGCGGGCGCCGTGCGCCGCGGGGTAGGCCTCGGGCCGGAAGCCTGGTGCCGAGGCCTGAGCACAGGGCCTGAGCACAGGGCCTGAGCACAGGGCCCGAGCACGCGGCTGGCGTGCCAGCGGTTCACCGTCGCGACAATCGCGCCAGCTAGCGCGCGCGGCCTGCGCGTACCGGCGTGACGTCGGGCAAGGGTGACCCCGCCAGCGTGTCGTAGAAGTCGAAGAAGCGTCGCGTCACGTTCGCCCACCGGTAGCGGTACGCGGTCTCGCGCGCGGCAGCCAGCCGGTCCGGATCGCGCAGACGCGCCGCTTCCACGGCATCGGCGAAGGCCCGAGGCTCCGGCAACGCAAGCCAGGCATTCGCGGACGTGGCGTATTCGAGCACGCCGCCCGCACACGGCACGACGACCGGAATCCCGGACGCCATGGCTTCGAGCGGGCCGATGCCGAACGGCTCCCTGGGGTTGGGGTGCACGAAGACGTCGCAGGTGGCGTAGCAGGCCGCCAGCGTGTCGCGATCGAGGTTCCCGCAGAGCAGCACGCGACCGGCAAGGGTTGCCGCCGTCGCAATACGGACCTGCTCCACCATGGGGCCGTCCCCTGCCAGCACCAGGCGGTAGTCGGCCGTACCGCGCGCCACCAGTTCGCGGAGGGTCTCCAGCAGAAGCCCCACGTTTTTCTCGGGCGACAGGCGTCCTGCGTAGAAGAGGAGCGTGGCCTCTTCCCCGGCCCCGAGGCGCGCCAGCAACCGCGATCGCAGATCCGCATCGGCGCGCCAGGAACCAAAGGCCTCGGCATCGACGCCCATCGGCAGCGTCCGGATGAAGCCCGGTGGGCGGTCAGGGAGTGCGTCGCGCAACTCGTCGGCCGTGTAGCCCGAGTTGGCCACGTGCACGTCGAACGGCGGTCCGTAGATGTGCCGGATGTACCAGCGGGTGAAGGCACGCGCTCCGTCGGACCGCGAGAGATACGCGGACATGTTGTCGTCGAAACGCTCGCAGCTCAGGCCCACCAGCACCGGCCGCCGTACGTGCCGCATCCACCCCTTGCGGAGCAGCGCGGCCAGATACGGCAGCGCGTACTTGTCACAGATCTCCACCACCTGCGGCTGTTCGCGCTCCAGGATCCGCAGCAGGTCGGTGTGCGCCCAGGGCAGGTAGCGATGCGGCAGCAGCAGGCGGTAGCGGCGATCGAAGGCCAGTGCCCTCGGCGCCGCGAGTTCGTAGATCCGCGCGTGCCGCCCCACCTGATGCACGCGGGAGCGCTCACCGGGCACCACCAGCACGGCCCTCCGCCCGTCCCGGTCAGCCGCCTCGAGCAGGGCCGTGTAGAACGTGCGGATGCCTCCGGACGAGGGGTGATACGCGTTCGTCAGATGGAGCGTCGTCACAGCCGCACGCAGAACCGGGCTGTCTCGCCGAGAAACGCGGCGATCGCGCGGGGCATGGCCTGCAGGTCCTCGAGCAGCGTCTTCCGTCCGTGGCCGACGATGAGGAGCCCCCGACGCATCGCGAACAGGTTGAAGGACGTCGAGAGCACGGTGAACACCACGGAGACGGCCAGACTCGACGCCAGGCGCGGTGTTCCCCGCCACCAGTGCGCGAGCAGCTCGATCGAGTGCGCGGTCAGCGGGAGCAGCACCGTCGCGGCCAGCAGGCCCGCCACGGCGGGCTCCACCCGCCGGAACGCCTGCGTGAGCGCGCCGTAGAAGCCGGCCGTGAGAAAGCGGACGGTGAACTCGGTCGCCATGGCCGCGGTCGCCGCGTCGAGGCCCGCCGCGAGGTTGGCGGCGAAGAACAGCAGGGAGCGCACGAGGGAGCTCATCACCGCCGACTTGTAGTTCCATCGGCGCGCGAGCGCATCCACCGGATGCCTGACGATCCACCGCAACACGGCGCCCAGCGACTCGGGTTCGGCCGACGACACCGCCACCCCCCGTGGGCGAGCGCCGGCCATCATGTCCGCCCTCCCGGTGCGACTTCCAACGACGCGGATGCCACCGCGTGTCCACGCACGGCGACCAGCTCACGATACGTCCGGTAGAGTGGCTGCAGGGCCTCCTGCCAGCGACGCGACTCGGCGTAGGCCCGCGCGGCCACTCCCATGCGCCGGCGCCGCAGCCGGTCGGCGACCAGGCGTCCGACGGCGTCAGCCCAGGCCTCGGACCCCTCGCCCCGGCAGACGACGCCCGTTTCGCCGTCGCGCATGTTCTCGCACGGACCGCCATCCCCGGAGACCACGACGGGCAGCCCGCTCGCCTGCGCTTCCAGGACGACGTTGCCGGCCGTGTCGGTCCGGCTGGGGAACACGAACAGATCCGCCGAGGCGAATGCTTCGGCAACCGCAGGCCGCGACAGCACCCCGGTGAAGACCGCATCCGGCATCCGGCGCTGCAGTTCGGGCAGCAGGGGGCCCTGGCCGACCACGATGAACCGGTGCTCGAGGCGGGCGCTGTGCAGCGCCTGCTGGATCAGGGGCAACAGGTCCAGCCCCTTCTCCCGGGACACACGCCCGACGTAGAGCAGCGCCGGGCGCGCGGGCGATACATGCCATCGCTCGCGGAGCCGCTCCGACCGCCGGGCAGGCGCGAACAGGTCGGCATCCACGCCCCGCGGCCAGACCCGCACGCGTGCGCCCTCCCCGCGCGCTCCCTCGAGCAGGCGCCTGGTGGCGTCCGACGGCGCCAGCACCTGCGCGCAGCGACCATAGGGCCAGCGCATGTACTCCCGCATCAGCGCGCCCAGCCGGGGAGAGCCACTGAGGAGGTGTGTGTAGGCGGCCAGGTCGGTATGGAAGCTGCCGACGAGCGGCACGCCCAGCCGCTCCGCCACCCAGAGCCCGGCCAGGCCGATCGGGCCGGGCGTCGTCAGGTGCACCAGGTCCACCCGATCGGCCCGTGCGTGGGCGAGATAGCGCCGCAGGCGCGGCACGTACATCCGCATCTCGGCGTAGAACGGGATGGGGACGCCGAGCGACCGCAGGGCGAGGTAGTGCGGCGACTCTTCCCCGATCCCCGCCGCGGTGTACACCCGCATGCGGACGTCGGGCGGTGCAAACTGTAACGCCGCCGTCAGGGTCGTCGTCACCCCGTTGACCTTGTCGAAGTCGTTGTCGGTGAAGACAGCGACGTTCATCTCAGGCGACCGGCCAGCGCGTGGACGCGGTGCGGACCGTGGTGTCGAGCGTCACGGGACCTCCTCGGGGCATGCGACCGGCCGCGGGCGGCCGGCCCGATCGGCGCACACGCGCACACCGTACGCACCACAGTATCTTGGGCCGTCGTGACGACCCGGGCTCGCCCGTGCAAACTGGCGGTTGCGTGGTGGTCGCAGCCCCGACGCCGGACTGCGCCATACTGGTGCCCTCATGCTCAGCGACACCCTGGCCATCATCCTCGGCGGCGGCGTGGGCACGCGGCTGTTCCCGCTCACGGCCACGCGCTCGAAGCCCGCCGTGCCGATCGGCGGCAAGTACCGCCTCATCGACGTCCCGGTCAGCGGCTGCCTGCACGCCGACATCCGCCGCATCTTCGTCCTCACCCAGTTCAACTCGGCCTCGCTCAACCGCCACATCTCGCACACGTACCGGCTCGACATGTTCTCGAGCGGGTTCGTCGAGATCCTCGCGGCGGAGCAGACGCCCGACAACACCAACTGGTACCAGGGCACGGCCGACGCGGTGCGCAAGGCCATGCGGCACGTGTCGCAGCACGAGGCCGAGTACTACCTGATCCTGGCGGGCGACCACCTGTACCGCATGGACTACCGGGATCTGATCGAGGCGCACCGGGACACGCGGGCCGATATCACCATTGCTGCCCAGCCCGTGGACGCGGACACCGCCACCGAGATGGGCATCTTCCGTTTCGACAAGGCCGGCCAGATCGTGGCGTTCGAGGAGAAGCCGGACGCGCAGCGCCTGGCCGAGATCGGCCGGAGCGTGCCCGCAGGGTCGCTCTTCGCGCGGCACAGCGACGAGCAGCCGTTCATGGCGTCGATGGGCGTCTACGTGTTCTCACGCGACGTCCTGCACGGCATCCTCGAACGCGAGGCGGGCGTGGACTTCGGCCGCGAGCTCATCCCGGCGGCCCTCACGCGGCACCGCGTCAACGCCTACCTGTATCGCGACTACTGGGCCGACGTGGGGACGATCGAATCGTTCTACGAGGCCAACGTCATGCTGGGGCGTCCCGCGGCGCCCTTCCGCTTCTGGGATCCGAGGCGGCCCATCTACACGCACCTCCGCCACCTGCCGGGGTCGCGGATGACCGACTGTCATCTGAGGCACTCCATCGTCTCGGACGGGTGCTTCCTGGACCGGTGCCAGGTGGAGGAATCGGTGCTCGGCATCCGCACCAAGGTAGGGGCGGGCACGTGGATCACGCGCTCGGTGCTGCTCGGCGCGGACGCCTACGAGGAGTACCCGCCGGAACCGGGGGCGCCCGCGCTCGGCATCGGACGCGAGGTCGTCCTCGACCGCGTGATCGTGGACAAGAACGCGCGCATCGGGGACGGCGCCCGCCTCACCAACGAGGCGAACGTCCAGCACGCCGACGGCGAGGGGTACTACATCCGCGGCGGGATCATCGTGCTGCCGAAGGGCTCGATCATCCCGCCTGGCACAGTGGTCTGACGCTGCGGTCTGACGCTGCGGTCTGACGCCGCGTCTGAAGTTGCGGTCTGAGGCTTAGAAACCCCGGCTGAGCAGGCCCGTCACGCGCATCCGGAGCGCCTCGAGCGTCTCGGGACTGCCGACGAACAGGCCCTCGGGATACCGGCTGTCGCGAATCATGCTCCGGTAGATGGTGTCGGCCTCGTACAGGTTCAGGCCCAGCCCCGCGAGGTACTGCAGGCGGAGGTTGCGGTCCGTGTTGATCTGCGCATCGCTCAGCCACGCGGCCATGTCGGTGGACTGCCCCGCGTAGGTGCCGAACAGGTCGATGGCGGAATAGATGCCGATCTCGCGCAGCGACTGCGCGATGGCCGAGTTCGCCGGGTCGTCGAGGCGCGCCTGGACGGCGTCCACGTCGATGGGGCCCGGATCGCGCTGGCCGAAGAGCACCAGGTCGTAGCCCTGCCCGTTGGCGGTGTTCGCGAACACCACGCCGCCGGGGAACGCCTCGAGGAACGTGGCGATCTCGCTCTTGACCGCCTCCTCGCTGCTCTCGTACAGCTGGACGAAGAGCGTCACGACGCCCCCAGGATTGAGGTGCTCCCGCACCTCGCGGAAGAACTCACGCGTGTACAGGGTGGCAGCGCCCTTGACCCAGGGATCGAGCGGGTCCGACGTGATGGCGTCGAAGGTCTCGTCGGTCGTCAGCAGGTAGTGGCGGGCATCGTCGAGATGCACGGTGACCTTCGGATTGCGGACGACGTCGAAATTGTGCTCGGAGAAATACGTGGACACCACCTGGGGCACCAGCGGCTCGATCTCCGCGATGGTCTGGTCGCGCACCAGGGGATCGATGGACACCGCGCCAGCCGTCACGCCCGCACCGCAACCGATGACGAGCACCTTGGTCGGCGTGCGCGGGACGAGCGTCGTCATGTGGCCCAGCATGCGCTGCAGGCGCATGTCCTGGGGTTCGCTCGACGCCTGCACCTTGCCGGCATTGTGATAGTTGAGCGAGCCGGACGGCGTGCGCGAGACGGCCACTGCCGCGGTAATGCCCTCGCCCGAGTAGATGATCTCGTTCTGCCCGATCCAGGTGGCGGCGTAGCGGCCATAGGCGATGAGCAGGCCCGGCAGTTCCGGGACCGAGCGTGCGAGACCTCCCGCCACGAGGACGGCCACGATCAGCGCGGCCGTGCGCGCCACCGAGAGGCCGCGGAAGGTGCCGCCCCGGGCCGTTCCCAGCATCAGTACGGCCGACAGCGCCGCGATGCCGATGAGGACCTGCTGCGCGAACTGGCTGCCGAAGCTCCCCACGAGGACGAGGCTGGTGTACAGCGCGCCGACGATGGCGCCGACGGTGTTGGCGGCATAGACGCCGCCCACCAGCCGGCCGGGGTCCTGCCCGGGTCCGGCCACGGCGGCCAGGGCCAGCGGAAAGCTCGCACCCCAGAGGATGGCCGCGGGCAGCATCACCCACATCGCGCGCAGGACGTCGAGCTGGAAGTTGTAGGACAGGCTCGTGGAGATCGAGGGATTGATGGGCCAGTACGGGAGCGACGCGTTGCTGACGTACGACGCCCACGCCATGGCCACGCACAGCAGCAGCTGGCACCAGCCGAGGGCGGCCCTGGCGTTGATGCGCCGCCCGGCGAGGCTCGACCCGATACTGCTGCCGATGCCCAGCCCCACGAGGAACACGGCAAGGATCAAGGAGAAGGTATAGGTGGTGGCGCCGAACAGCAGCGACAGCACGCGGGTCCACACCACTTCGGCGCCGAGCGCGGTCAGGCCGGACAGCCCGATCGCCACGTACACGAGCCGCGCGCCGGGCACGGCCGGCGTCACGGAGACGCCGCGCTCGACGGGCGGCCGGTATCCGCTCACCCGTGCGATAGCCAGCGCCAGCAGCGCCACCGCGACGTTGATGGCCACGGCGACGCCGGTAGCCGTGACCATGTCGAAGACCCGGAGCAGGTAGAAGCCGGCCAGCATGCTGCCGAGCACCGCCCCGGCCAGGTTGCCGCCATAGAAATAGCCCAGCCACGACACCCCGCTCGGGGTGGCCTGCACGTAGCGCGCGATGGACGGGAGCGTCGCCCCCATCAGCAGCGTCGGCGGCAGCAGGCAGATGCTGGCCACGACGGCCCTGAGGATGAGACTGACCTGTCCGGTGCCCGCGATCGACGTGTAGAACGCGCCGACGAAGGGCACGGCAAAGAGCACGATGATGCCGAACAGGCCGATGCCGAGTTCCAGGTACGCATACACCCGGAGCGGATGCGGGCCGGTCCCAACGAACCGCGGCAGGAGGAGGCTCCCGAGACACATGCCGCCCATGAAGATGCCGAGGAGCACCCCGACCGACACGGCCGACGACCCGATCGACAGCTGGAGCAGCTGCAGCCAGACCACCTCGTACACCAGGGCGGCGCAGCCCGAACCGACGAACAGGAGCAGCATGACCGGCAGCCAGCGCCTGGCGGACTCCGGCTGATCCATGTGGGAGGCCCCCGGCAGGGCGTCTGAGGCGTTTGTCATCGTGCCGCATACTACCAGAGCCGCTCATCCGTTTACCCTGCGTTCACACCCTGGCAGGGACGGGATCCCGTGCCCGCAGCGCCACTGGTGTCTCGACGCCGTAACCCAGAATTAACGCTCACGTCACCGGTCGGAAACCGGCGTTGTCTACCGTGGATGGCGACCATGCAGACAAGCGGCATCCCCGTGGACAGGAGCCGGCCCTCCGACCGGACCGCGACCCCCTCACAGCCCGCGGGCAACCGCGTGGCTCCCGCACCGAGAACCCGCGTCCTGGTCGTCGAGGACGAGCAGGACATTGCCGGCCTCATCAAGCACACGCTGGAGCGCGGTGGCGACACCGAAGTGGAAATCGTCGAGAGCGGCGATGCGGCCGTGAAGTCGGTCGGCGAACGCACGCCCGACCTCGTCATCCTCGACCTCAACCTGCCGGTGCTCAGCGGCATCGAGGTCTGCCGGATCCTGCGGGCCCGTCCCAACACCGGCAGCATTCCCATCATCATGCTGACGGCGCGGACGAGCGAGAGCGACCGGGTGACCGGCCTGGACGTCGGTGCCGACGACTACATCACCAAGCCGTTCAGCCTGCGGGAACTGGCGGCGCGGGTGCGCGCCGTGCTGCGGCGCAATCGCACGGAGAGCCAGGCTCCGCCCCCGGCAGCCATATACCGGGGCACGCACCTGCTGGCGGACTTCGATGCGGTGTCGGTGAGCGTGGACGGCACGCCTGTGCGGCTGACGCGGCGGGAGTTCGAGCTGCTGCGCTATCTCGTGCAGAACAAGAACCGGGTGCTCTCGCGCGACCGGCTCCTGGAGCGGGTCTGGGGCTACGACCACTTCATCGAGACGCGCTCGGTGGACGTGCACGTCGGGCGCCTGCGCGCCAAGCTCGGGTCGGCGAGCCACCAGATCGAGACCGTCGTCGGTCTGGGCTACCGCTTCGTGGAGTGACGCGCTGAGGAGCGGCCGAGCCGCGTCTGCGCGCGGGTGATCAGGACTCGGTCCAGCCCGTCTCCTGCAGGACCGCGGCTTCCACCGCGAACGTCATCCTGGCGCGCTCGACGCGGTGCCAGTCGTCGTACACCACCTGGCGCACCACCTGGCTGTCCCGTTCCTCCCGAACTTCCCACCCCACGGCATCGGCCTGCCGAATCGTGAAGCGCCAAGTGTGGGCGGCGTTGCGAAGCTCTCGTTGATACATGACGCCCCGATCTTTAGATCCGGTTGGGCTGCACATCTGTAACAACTGTGTAAAACCCAGGAGACCTCAGCCGTCTGGCACCTGCACGCGCAGCGCGCCGGGGTGCACCCGGGCGTGCAGCGCCGATCCGCCCTGCATGGGCTCGCCGTCCAGGTGATACCGGAGGGGGCACTCGGCGGCAATGACGATGTCGCGCCCCGTCCGGCAGTGCACGCCCGGCACCGACGCAATCCGCCCCGAAAAGAGGCTGGGCAGGCGCCGCAGCGTCGCGCCGAGCGGGCGGTATTCCACCGTCACCACGTCCAGCAGCCCATCATCCAGCCGCGCCGCCGGGGCGATGAGAGCGCCGCTCCCGTACTGCCTCGAATTGGCCAGGGCGACCAGCAGCGGCCGCGTCGCGCGGGCCAGGCCGTCCACCACCACGCGGCAGGGCACGGGCTCGAATGCCGTCAGGGCCTGCATGCCGGCCATCACATAACCGCGGAAGCCACGCGAGAGCCCGTTGGCGGCGAACCGGTGCGCCACGTCCGCATCGAGGCCGATGCCGGCCACGTTGAAGAAGAAGCGGCCGTCCACGTCACCCGCGTCGATGGTCCGGCAGCGGCCCTCGAGCGCGGTGAGCAACGCGGCCTGCGCGGTAGTGGGCAGCCCGAGGTCGCGGGCGAGGCCATTGCCGGACCCGGCCGGCAGGATGCCCAGACTGACCGCCGAGAACACCAGGGCCGAGGCGACCTCGTTGACCGTGCCGTCGCCGCCCCACGCGATGACCAGGGATTCGCCCCGCACGGCCGCCGCGGCGGCCAGTTCACGGGCGTGGCCGGCCCCCTCGGTCACGATGACGCGGGCCTCGACGCCTCGGGAGGCGGCGAGCACGGCGACCTGTTCGGCTTGACCCGGGACGTCTGCCGGGCGCCGCCCGCCTGAGATGGGATTCAGGATGACCGTGACCGGGGTCACGTCCCCAGCTTCCGGAGCACGCGCGGCGTCAACGCCCACACGAGCCGGCCGGCCTGGCGTCCCGAGAGATCGCCCACGTCGATACGACAGATGCCGCCCTTGCGGAACTCGAGGGGACGGCGGGCGCCGATGAGATGCGCCGCCAGCTCCCCGAGGCCCGGCTCGTGCCCGACGACCGCCACGGCGGCGCCGCGGGCCACTGCCGCCAGCGCACGCAGGGTGGCGTCGGCCTCGTGTTCTGGCGCGAGCGCCGGCACGGGCTCGATGAGGGGATGGCCCTCGTTGACCCGGGCCAGCACGTCGGCGGTCTGTCGGGTACGGACCAGCGGGCTCGTCAGGATCTGATCCAGTCGTACCCCGAGCCAGGAAAGGCCACGGGCACCCGCGACGAACCGGCGCGTGCCCCTGGTGGTGAGGGGACGCAGGGTGTCGTCGGGCCACGCGCTGCCCCGTTCCTCGGCAATGGCGTGTCGCACGAGGTAGAGCGTGCACGGGCCGCCGCCCGGTGAGGATTTCGCCATACTCCTGACTCCCCGAGGCTCCAGCAATACCGCCCTTGCGGTCGGGCTACGCCGACGCCCTTTCGCGCCGCGCCGCGCCGGCAGCCTGCGCCAGCACCTGCCGGCAGACGGCGAGCAACGCGGCCCGCGACGTGACGTACTGCGCGTGCAGACCGCGGCACTCCGCATCGAGCACGCGCACGAGCGCGTCGATGTCGGCCGACAGCACCAGCGTGAGCGTCCCACGTGCCTGCAGCGCCCGCGCGCGTTCGATGAGCACGTCGAGGTCGTGCAGTCGGCCGAGCGTGTCCTGGGTGGCTGTGAGGGTCCGCAGGCGCGCCGGCGCACGGGATCCGCTCACGGTCTGTACCACTTCGAGCGCGTACCGCAGCTTCTTGGCCGCGATTCGCACCTCGTGCAGGCGCTCCGCGACATACAGCGCGCCGGCGCGGCTCACGGCGCGCTCCAGACG
>JABFRY010000064.1 GCA_013140955.1 Acidobacteriota bacterium | reverse complement strand
GCCGGAGGGTCGACAGGACGCGGGCCGTCTTGCCCCCGCGCGTCACGGCGACGATGGCCGACGTGTCGCCGCGTTGCGCCAGGGTCACCGCGGCCTCGCACAGGCCCCGGCCGTGCCCGCTCAGCAGGTGTGTGTCCTCGACTTCCGCCACCCGCGCCGGCATCGTCTCGGCGTCGCGGATCACCAGGTCGAGCGTCTGGACCGCCCGGACCGGATAGTGGCCGGCCGCCGTCTCCCCGGCGAGCATGATGGCGTCCACCCCGTCGTCGACCGCATTGGCGGCGTCGCTCACCTCGGCGCGGGTGGGCCTGGCCTCGAGGCGCATCGACTCGAGCACCTGGGTGGCCACGATGACGGGCACGCCGAGCGCCCGGGCGCGGCGCGTGATCTCCTTCTGCACGCGGGGCACCCGTTCGAGCGGCAACTCGAGGCCCAGGTCTCCGCGCGCCACCATCACGGCGTCGCAGGCGTGCAGCACGTCCTCCAGGCGGGCGATCGCCTCGGGTCGCTCGAGCTTTGCCACCAGGGGGATGTCCGGTGCGCCGGCCTCGCGCAGGAGGGCGCGAGCCTGATGAAGGTCGTCGGGGCCCAGCACGAAGCTGAGGGCAATCATGTCGACGCCGAGGCTGGCGCCGAACCGGAGGTCGTCCTGGTCCTTCTGGGTCAGGCCGCACGAACTGAGCGGCACGCCGGGCGCGTTGATGCCCTTGTGCTGCCCCAGCATGCCCCCGTCGATGACGCGCGTGAACAGGGCCTCGGGCGTGGCCCGCTGGACCTGCAGTTCGATATGGCCGTCGTCGAGCAGCAGCAGGTCGCCGGCCTTCACCGCGGTCATCAGCGGCGCATAGGTGGTGGACACGCGCCCGGGGCCGCCGACGAAGTCGCCGGCGGCAACCACCAGTTCCTGGCCGGGCTCGAGGGCGATCGGCGCTCCCCCTTCGAGGGCACCCGTCCGGATCTTGGGGCCGCTCAGGTCCTGCAGCAGGGCAATGGGGCGGCCGGCCCGGTCGGCGAGTTCGCGAATGCGCTGGGCGGTCTCGCCGTGCGTCTGGTGGCTGCCGTGGGAGAAGTTGAGGCGGAACACGTCCACGCCCGCCGCGATCAGGTCGCGGAGCACGGCGTCACTGCTCGAGGAGGGCCCGACGGTCGCGATGATCTTGGTATGGCGGATGGACATGATGTGCGGGACTCCCCTTCGAAGCTTCGGCCGGTCGCGGCGTTCCCTGTATGGGGAGATCCCCCCTGCCGTACGATGAAGGCGGTATATTTGACCACAGCGGTCGCCCGGGGCGGCCGCGTCCGCCTGCATTCCATGACCCTCGACACGTGGCTCGCCAACGCCGTCGCCGACGCGGACAGGCGAGGTCTCCGAGCGCTCGGCCCACTGCTCGATGCGCTCGCCCGCGCGACCGCCGCGCTTCGGGCCGCCGACTGGAACGCAGATGCAGCCGACCAGGATTCAGCGCCCGCCAGCCCGCAACCTGATGCGCGCTGAGGCCGCCTCGATCGGGGAACTGGCCTCGGCCATCGCGGCCGGCCGGGTCACGGCCACCGCGGTCACCGAGGCGTGCCTCGCCCGCATCGAGGCCCGCAACGCGGCCCTCAATGCCTTCATCTCGGTACAGGCGGACGACGCGCTGCGGGCGGCGCATGCGGCCGATGCGGAGATCGCGCGCGGTGCGTACCGCGGTCCCCTGCACGGCGTTCCCATTTCGCTCAAGGACCTCATCGACGTGCGGGGCGTGCCGACGACGGCGGCCTCGCGCGTCCGCGAACACCACGTCGCCCGTGCGGACGCACGGGTCGTGGTGCGGTTGCGCGAGGCCGGCGCGGTGCTCATCGGCAAGACCAACCTCCACGAGTTCGCGTTCGGCACGACGAACGAGGAGTCGGGCTGGGGTCCGGCGCGCCATCCCCAGGACCCGGCCCGGTCTCCCGGCGGCTCCTCGGGCGGATCGGCCATCTCCGTGGCGGAGGGCATGGCCTGGGCGTCGGTGGGCACCGACACCGGCGGCTCGATTCGTATCCCGGCCGCCGCCTGCGGCCTCGTCGGGCTGAAGCCCTCGCTCGGAGAGGTGCCCACCAGCGGCATCGTGCCCCTCAGTCACACGATGGACCACGTGGGGCCTCTCTGCCGGACCGTGGACGACGCGGCGCTGCTGTTCGACACCCTTCGTGGCGAACGGCCCCGGGCGCGAGGCGAGAGCCCCGCCCCCGGCGGCCTGCGCCTCGGCGTGCCCGCCGGCCACCTCACCGCACGCCTCGAGCCGGCCATCCGGGACGCCTTCGTGTCGGTGTGCGACAGGCTCCAGGCATCGGGCGTCACGATCGAGCACGTCGCCATCCCCCACGCCGGCGACGTGGGCCCCATCTACCTGCACATCGGCCTGAGCGAGGCGGCCGCCTTTCACGCGTCGAGCCTCGAGCGCACACCCGAGCTCTACACGCCGGGTGTGCGGATGCGCCTCGAGCTCGGACGCTACGTGCTCGCCGAGGACTATGTCCGCGCGCTCATCGGCCGCGACACGCTCATCGGCGAGGTCGATCGCGCCGTGTGCAGCGTGGATGCCCTGCTGCTGCCGTCGCTGGCCGTGCAGGCGCCCGTCATCGGCACCGCCACGGTGACGATCGACGACCACCCCGAACCCGTCAGGAGCCTGATGCTGCGCCAGACACAACTGTTCAACGTGACGGGACATCCGGCCGTCACGCTCCCCTGCGACGAGCGGGCGCACGGCCTTCCGGTCGGGATCCAGCTGGTCGGCCGCCTGCGCGGGACCGACGACCTGCTCGACGTGGCCCGTACCGTCGCTCCCCTCGCCCTGCGGCGCGACTGCTGACCGATGCTTGCCCGATTCTTCCACGCGTGGGAGCACCAGCTCGCGTCGGTGTCGAAGGACCGCATCGTGCGGCCCTTCGAGTGGGGGCTCGACTGGTTCGAGGGCGCCGACGTGCACGCGTCGTCACCGCAGGACGAACTCGAGCGGCTCGTCGCCGAGGTGATGGCGGACAGTCAGGCGTTCTTCTCGCTGCCCGAGACGGACGCCTACGACTTCGAACCGGCGCCGCCCGAACTCGCCGCGCAGGGGGAAGCCGGCACCCTCCGGTTCGAGAGCGCGTTGCGCACGCCGCATGAGGAGAACAACCGGGTGTCGGCACGCTGGTTCCCGGCCGCCGGGCATGGCCCCAAGCGTGCCGTCCTGGTGCTGCCGCAATGGAATTCGGATGCGGGCGGTCACATCGGCCTCTGCCGCATCCTGGCCCGCTTCGGAGTGTCGGCCCTGCGGCTCAGCCTGCCGTACCACGACGTCCGGATGCCGCCCGAACTGTCGCGCGCGGACTACATCGTGAGCAGCAACGTCGGCCGCACGCTGCAGGTGTGCCGGCAGGCCGTGCTGGACGCCCGGCGGGCGGTCGGCTGGCTGTCCCGGCAGGGATACGAGCGGATCGGCATTCTCGGCACGAGCCTGGGCTCCTGCCTCTCGCTGCTGACGGCCGCGCACGAACCGCGGATCCGAGCCCAGGCGCTCAACCACGTGTCACCGTGGTTCGCCGACGTGGTGTGGCGCGGGCTGTCCACCCGCCACGTCAGGGCCGGGCTCGAGGGCCACATCACGCTCGACCAGCTGCGCACGCTCTGGCTGCCCATCAGCCCGTTCGCCCACCTGGAACGCGTGCGCGACACCCAGACGCTGCTGGTCTACGCGCGGTACGACCTGACGTTCCCCGTCGATCTCTCGCTGGCCCTCATCGACGAGTTCGGGCAGCGGCACCTGCCACACGAGGTGGCGGTCCTCCCCTGCGGGCACTACACGACGGGCCGGCCGCCGTTTGCGTGGATGGACGCGTGGGTCCTGACGCGATTCCTCCGGCGCGCGCTGTAGCGAAGGCGCGGCGGAGCGAAGGCCGGCGGCCGCCCCTCAGGTCTCGACGTCGAGGATGCTCGCCGCGCCCAGACCGAGCGCCTCGAGATCGGCCTCGATGACGGACCGGTCGCCGACGATGATCGTGGAGGCGCGATCCGGGTGGATGTACTCGCGGGCGACCCTGACGACCTCGGCCGAGGTGACCGCGTGCACGCGCGGGATGAATTCCTCGAAGTAGGTATCGGGCAGGTCGAAGAGGGCCAGCTGGGCCACCCCGCGCGTCACCTGCTGCACGGTCTCGAAGTTGCGGGGAAAGCCCTTCGTGAGGGACGCCCGGGCCAGTTCCATCTCTTCGTCGGTGGGCGGTCGCGGGCCGCGAATGCCCTCGAGTTCCTCGAGCGACAACCGGATGGCGTCGGCCGTGGCGGCCGTGTGCACACTGGCGTGGAGCGCGAACGGGGCGAGGCCGCGTCGCCAGTCGAACCCGGTCCGCGCGCCGTAGGTGTACCCCTTCTCCTCGCGCAGCTTCAGGTTCACGCGGC